>JBBRDV010000003.1:0-61350 GCA_038203565.1 Atribacterota bacterium | reverse complement strand
ACATCTCTTTAATTTTCCCGGTGGTAATGGCGGAGGGGTCACACCTGTTCCCATCCCGAACACAGTAGTTAAGCCCTCCAGCGCCGATGGTACTGCAGTTTTTCTGTGGGAGAGTAGGACACTGCCGGGATTTTTTATTTTCTGGATTTTATTGTATAATGTAGGGGCAGACCTTGTGTCTGCCCCTATCGACTAGTTAATTGGAGGATTGGAGACTTGGAGGATTAATTTATGGAAACTTTAGTGCTAAAATTATGTGATTGGATTGGAAATAAAGTAACTAAAGCAAAAGCTGAGGGAGTAGTATTTGGCTTAAGTGGAGGTATAGATTCCGCTGTGGTGGCAGCCTTAAGCATAAAAGTATTTCCAAAAAATACCTTAGCTATAATTATGCCTTGCCATAATCTTGAAACCGATACTAATGATGGCATAGATCTTATCAATAAATTTAACGTTTCTTATAAAATAATTGATTTATCAACAGTGTATGATTCGTTCGTTTATTTGTTAGATGATAAAGAAAAAGAGGGAAGTTTTAAATTAGCAGAGGCAAATATAAAACCACGATTAAGAATGATAACTTTATACTATTTTGCCAATAAATTAAATTATTTGGTTGTGGGAACCGGGAATAAAAGTGAGTTAACGATAGGATATTTTACTAAATACGGTGATGGAGGAGCAGATATTTTACCTTTAGGTAATTTATTAAAGAATCAGGTTAAAGAATTAGCAGAATATTTAGGTATTCCCAAAAAAATTATAAATAAACCTCCTTCTGCAGGTCTCTGGGAAGGTCAGACTGATGAAGAAGAAATTGGCATAAGTTATAATCAGTTAGATAAGTATCTAAAGACAGGAAAAATAGAAAATAAAATAATAGAAAAAAAAATTCAAAACAAAATAACTCAAAGTGCGCATAAACGAACTATCCCTGCAAAACCCCCTTTTTAAAAATATATATATCATATTTTTATATCTTATCATTGCAATATTTCTTCCTATGTCTTTACCACTTAATACTTACCATCAAGAACCAACAATGAATTGAAATCCGAAATAGGCAGGTGAGACGCCTGTTTTTAGGGTGGATGGTTTTACGTTTTTTATCTCTCGTATTTTGGAATTTTGTATTTTCTTACCTAAATAGTAACGACCGACGACCAACGACTAATTTATTGAAACTGCCCTTTTAATATGTTAAAATTAGTAAAAATTAATCACAGTTAAAGTTAAAATAATTTTATATTTAAGGAGAAATAAATTATGTCTGGACATTCAAAGTGGAGTACTATTAAAAGAAAAAAAGGTAAAGCGGATGCACAGAGAGGAAAAATATTTACCAAAATAATTCGAGTGATAACTGTTGCTGCTCGTTCAGGAGGAGGAGATCTTGAGACTAATGTAAAATTAAAAGTTGCAATTCAATTGGCCAAAGATAACAATATGCCTAACGAAAATATTGAAAAAGCTATTAAACGAGGAACCGGTGAAGCCGATGGAGTTTCTTATGAAGAAATAATTTACGAAGGTTATGGACCAGGAGGGGTTGCAGTTTTAATAGAAGCTTTAACTGACAATAAGAATAGAACAACTCCGGAGGTTAGAAAGATTTTTTCCAAAAATGCAGGCAGCTTAGGTGAAAATGGTTGTGTTGCCTGGATGTTTGACAAAAGAGGATATTTTATCTTCGAGATTACTAAAGTTAATGAAGATACTATTGTAGGTTTAGCACTTGAAGCAGAAGCCGAAGACGTAAAAAGTGATAGTGAAAATATTGAAGTTATGACTCCACCTGAAAATTATAAGAAATTTAGTAATTTAATAAAGGAACAAAATATTGATTGTTTACTTAGCGAAGTTACCTTAATTCCCAAAACTACTGTAGATTTAGAAGGTAAAAAAGCAATGCAAATGCTAAATTTAATGGAACAGTTGGAAGACCAGGATGATGTGCAGAAAGTTTATGCTAATTTTAATATTGCTGATGAAATTATGGAAGAGATATCAGCCAATAAGGATAAACCGTGATTATTTTAGGTATCGACCCTGGACTTAATAATACCGGTTATGGTTTAATCAAGTATGAGAAAAAGAAAATTGAATTAATTGATTACGGATGTGTATTAGCTTACAAGCAAGATACTTTTAGTCTTAAAATAAAAAAAATATATTATAAAATAAAAGAACTTATAGAAAAATATAATCCTCATGAAGTTGTTATTGAGGAAATATTTTTTAATAAGAATGTTCGAAGTGCACTTACAGTCAGTAAGGTTCATGGCATGGTAGCTATAACTGTTGCTTTAATGGGGCTGGAACTTTATGAATACACCCCATTACAGATTAAACAAGCTACTGTGGGAAATGGAAGAGCGGAAAAACATCAAGTTCAATCTATGGTTAAAATCCTGCTCAATTTATCTGAAATTCCTCAGCCAGACCATGCTGCAGATGCTTTAGCAGTGGCAATTTGCCATATACATACAAAATATTAATAGCGTGGAGCGTATAGCGTTTAGAGTGTAGGATAGTATATAGTGAATAGTATTTAGTAATAAAACGAAAAATAAAAAGTGCGAAATGCAAAACTGTAACTCAAAATTAAAAATTAAGAGAAAAAGTTTTGAGTTTTGAATGACGGTTTTTCGTTTTTCGCTTGAAAATCATTTTGGAGGTTTAAATTTGATATCTTTTTTAGAAGGAAGAGTTGATACAGTTGGCGTAAATTATCTTGTATTAAATACAAACGGTATAGGGTATCAAATTAATATTCCTGCTTATAATAATCTTTCTTTGAAAGCCGGTGATAAAACTAAAATTTATACTTATTTATATTTAAGAGAAGACAGAATAATGTTTTATGGATTTTTAACTAAAAAAGAAGAAAATTTCTTTGAATTGCTGATTAGTACACCGGGAGTTGGTCCAAAAGTAGGCTTAAATATCTTATCTAAGATGACTCCTGATGATTTTAGCAAAGCAATTCTCCAAGAAGATTTAGATTCAATTATGGCGATATCAGGGATCGGGAATAAGTTAGCTAAAAAAATTGTGTTAGAATTAAAAGAAAAAATAAGCAAAATCACTTTCCTGGAAGTAGGTATAGAGAAAACCTTTAAATCTGAAAATATAAATGATGCTATAGATGCTCTTAAATCGTTAGGATATACTTATAAAAATGCAAAGTCTGCAGTGGAAAAAACTCAAGAAATATTTAAAGGGGAATTAACAGTGGAAGAGTTAGTTCGAGAATCTCTGAAGGTTATGCGGTAATTATTAATTTTAGCTTACTAACATTTTTTTACAATTGTAGTTGCTGATTTTAAAAATGTTTTGTTTTAATATGTAATGGAGTAATAGATGGAATTTAAAGAAAAAGCTATTGATTTAGGATTAAGGAAAGAAGAACCGGATTTAGATATAAACTTAAGGCCTAAATTTTTTAATGAATTTATTGGACAAGAAAATATTAAAAAAAATTTTAATATATATATAAGTGCTGCCCGAAAAAGGGGAGAAGCCATTGATCACATTCTTTTATATGGTCCCCCCGGTTTAGGCAAAACTACCTTAGCTTATATAATATCTAATGAGATGGGAGTCAATATTAAGATGACTTCCGGCCCAGTTATTGAAAGAGCAGGAGACTTAGCAGCTATAATTACTAATTTGCAGGAAAATGATGTTTTATTTATTGATGAAATTCATCGACTAAATCGAGCAGTAGAAGAAATACTATATCCAGCTATGGAAGATTATGAATTGGATATTCTAATCGGTAAAGGTCCAAGTGCTCGTTCTATACGTATAAGTTTGCCAAAATTTACTCTTATTGGAGCCACAACTCGTACAGGGCTAATTACTTCACCCCTAAGAAGCCGATTCGGAGTTATAACTCGAGTTGGTTATTATCAGGAAAATGAGCTTGAACAGATAGTAATAAGATCTTCTAAAATATTAAAAGTTAAAATAACCGAAGAAGCAGCAAAAAAGATTTCTCTAAGGTCAAGAGGTACACCTCGTATTGCCAATACACTTTTAAGAAGACTTCGTGATTATGCTCAAATAAAAGGTGAAGGAGTTATTAACGAAGAAATCGCTGATTATGGTTTAGAAATGATGGAGATTGATGATTTTGGTTTGTGCAATATAGATAGAAAATTATTACTTACTATAGTAGAAAAATTTTCTGGCGGTCCAGTGGGTTTGCAAACATTAGCTGCCTCCATCAGCGAAGATACGGACACTATTTGTGACTTTTATGAACCGTATCTTTTGCAAAAGGGTTTTCTTCATCGAACTCCCAAGGGAAGAGTAGCAACAGATTTAACTTATAAATATTTTGGCAAAAAAAGGGATGTTCAGGGTAAATTGTTATAGAAAAAGTTAGTATATAGTATATAACGCTTAGCGAATCGAGGTAAGAAATATGAGCGAAGAATTTAAAAAAGGAGATAGGTTGATTGATAAAGTTAAATATAGGAAAAGTTAATAAAATTTTTTTATTTTTAGGAATATGTGTTTTTTCACTGCTTATATTTACTAATATTGTCTTAGCAGCAGTAAAACAGCCAATGCTTCGAGTGGGTATATTCTTAGATCAAACTGAGACCAGTATAAGTGGAGATGGCACTTTTAAGATTTATAATTTAAAATCAAATGTTCTTATAAGTGAAGAAGGCAATAGGGTAGTTAAATTATTACCGCATAACAAAGGAATAGAGATTTTGGGAAAAGGTGTTTATTCTGGTCCCATAGAAATAATTCCGGTGGGAAACACTAAAATTATAGTTATATTTAATGGACAAAAATATCGCTATCGAGGAAACATAGAGATAGATATTGATAAAGAACATAGAAAATTGAATGTCATCAATATCATCGGCATTGAGGAATATCTTTACGGGGTTTTAAAAAAAGAAATTTCCCCTGGTTGGCCGTCAGAAGCTTTAAAAGCTCAAGCAGTTGCAGCAAGAACTTTCGCTATCTTTAATATGAATAAATATATTGCTAAAGGTTATAATATTTGTGCTTCTACCAACAGTCAAGCTTACGGAGGGGTGAACCACGAAGACCCCTTGACTAATAAAGCTGTCGATGAGACTCGAGGAATAATTATGGTCTATAAAGGCGATCCCATCAACGCAGTTTATCATTCCGATAGTGGAGGATATACCGAGGATAGTGAGAATGTTTGGGGGAGTTTTTTGCCTTATTTAAGAAGTGTAAAATCAAAATTTGAAGAAAAAGTTTCTCCTCCGTATCACACCTGGTCTTACTCTATAAACGAAAAGGATTTAACAGAAAAACTACAAAAACAAGGTCATAAAATAAATTCAATTGTTTCTATTAAACCAGTTAGAAAGAGTGAAACCGGCAGGACAGGCGAGTTAGTTTTTACTGCTGACAATAATAAAGTTATTAATATGAAAACTAATGATTTTAGAAGTTTAATAGGGGTAGATTTAATCAGGAGTACCTTTTTTAATATCGAAGTAATCGGGAAAGAATCGAATATTACGGAAGATACCGAAGATAAAAAGGAAATCGAGGACAAAGAAGAGCAAAAAGAGCCAATAAAGGAAATTTTAGAACAAAGGAAAAATTGGAGCATTAAGGAATTGCTCGAATTAATGAAGAAAAATAAAGAAGAAAGGGAAGAGAAAAAAAAAGAGAAAGTACTTAAAGTAGAAATTGTGAAATCAAACACTCCTTTAACCTTTATATTTTCTGGTTCAGGAAATGGGCATGGGGTTGGAATGTCCCAATGGGGTGCATATGGTATGACACTTCAAGGATCCAGATATCAAGATATTCTAAAATATTATTATCAGGGAATAGAGATTATCAAAAAATATTAAAAATTAACAGATGAGTGGAAAATGGAATTAGAAGAATTTGATTATTATCTTCCTTCGGGCTTTATTGCCCAAAAGACGATTAAGCCAAGAGATCGTAGCCGTTTGATGGTTCTGAATCGGTCCAGGGATGAAATTCAACACAAAATTTTTAAAGACATTAAAGATTATCTTAAAAAAGGTGACCTTTTAGTTTTAAATAATACTAAGGTTTTACCAGCAAGGTTATATGGTTTTAAAGAAAAAACCAAAGGAAAAGTAGAAATATTACTTCTTGAATCTAAAAAGGATAGATATTGGGAAGTATTAGTAAGGCCAGGAAAGATTGTTCATACGGATACTAAAATAATTTTTGGACCCGAATTAGAGGGGATAGTAGAAGGTAAAAACGAAGAAAAGGGTAGTTATTTTATACAATTTAATTTTAAGGGCAATTTTAAAGAAATATTAAATAAAATAGGACAAATGCCTACTCCTCCTTACATTAAAGAGGAATTAAAGACAGGAAACGACTATCAAACAGTTTATGCTGCTCAAGATGGCTCAATTGCTGCTCCTACTGCTGGGCTTCATTTTACCAAATCTTTATTAGAGGAGCTTACCCACAAAGGAATCGAAATAGTTTATTTAACTTTACACGTGGGTCGAGGAACTTTTGAACCTATAAGAACTTCAAAAGTAGAAGAACATAAAATGGATTCAGAGTTTTATTCTATTTCTTCTGGCGTTGCCCAAAAAATAGATCAAGCTCGGAGTGAAAAAAGGCGGGTTATTTCGGTAGGAACTACCACAACTCGGTCCCTGGAATCTGCTTTTGATTTTAATCAAGATAGAATTGTAAGTGGAAGCTATTGGAGTGATATATTTATCTATCCCGGGTATAAATTCAAGGTAGTAGATGTGTTAATTACTAATTTTCATCTCCCCCAATCGACCCCTTTAATGCTTGCTGCAGCTTTTGCCGGAAAGAATTTTCTTTTTAAGGCCTACCAAGAAGCAATAAGGGAAAGATATAGATTTTACAGTTTTGGAGACGCGATGATTATTATATAGTTCAGAAAATTTAGAATACCTGAGTCTAATTCGTATCTCGAATTTCGTGAATTATATCTTGTATTATAGCGTAGAGCGTATAGCATATAGAATAAAAGGTGGAAAAATTTGTCTATCAAATTTGAAATTCTAAAAGAATCTAAAAAAACCAAAGCAAGATTGGGAAAGTTATTTACTTGCCATGGAATAATTGATACCCCGGTATTTATGCCAGTTGGCACTCAAGCTACAGTAAAAGCAATGACCCCTCGAGAATTAGATGATTTGGGTATCCAAATTATTTTAAGCAATTCTTATCACTTATATTTGAGACCCGGGTATAATTTAGTTGCTCAAGTTGGTGGTTTGCATAAATTTATGGGTTGGAAAAGGGCAATATTAACCGACAGTGGAGGTTTCCAGATTTTTAGTTTAGGAAAACTAAATAAGATAAGTGATGAAGGAGTATTTTTCAATTCTCACATTGACGGATCTAAGCATTTTATAAATCCCGAAAAAGCGATGGAGATTCAGATGGCTTTAGGTGCTGATATTGCTATGGCCTTTGATGAATGCACATCTTATCCTGCTGAAAAACATCAAGTAGAAATTGCTGCTCAAAGAACTATCCAATGGGCCAAGAGATGCAAAGAAGCACACCATAGTTCCAGCCAAAGTTTATTTGGAATTGTTCAGGGAGGTGCTTTTAAAGACCTAAGAATTGAAAATGCTAACAAGTTAGTAGAATTAGATTTTCCTGGATATGCAATAGGGGGATTAAGTGTAGGTGAACCAAAGTCGTTAATGTATGAAATTTTAGATTGTACAGTTCCTTGTTTACCAAACAATAAACCGCGATATTTAATGGGAGTGGGAGCACCTCAGAGCATATTAGAAGGAATCATAAGAGGGGTTGATATGTTCGATTGTGTTCTACCTACCAGAAACGCCAGGAATGGTTCGTTGCTTACTTTATCTGGTAATCTGTCTATAACAAACGCTAAATATAAAGATGACTTTACACCCTTAGATAATAAATGCCAGTGTTATACTTGCCAGAATTTTACCAGAGCCTATCTACGTCATTTATATATGTCCAATGAAATACTTGCTTCAATTTTAGGGACTATCCACAATCTTTATTTTATGTCTTCTTTGGTGAAAAATATAAGGTTGGCGTTATTAGAAGATAGGTTATTAGAATTTAAGGAAGAATTTTTGTCTAATTTTCTGAGTTAAATATTTAACGAAAGAAGTCATAAGCAAGTATCTAAAATTTAGAAGATACAAAAAATTACACTTGCTAAATAAAATAAAATTATGTATAATTTAGAAGATATTTTTTAAAATTAAAAAGAAAGGCGTGATTATAAAAATGGAAGCTCTTCAACAATTTTTACCTTTGATTATTATATTTGGTATATTTTATTTTATCCTTATTCGTCCTCAACAACAAAAACAAAAAAAACATAAATTAATGCTGGATAGTATACAAAAGGGGGACAAAGTGATTACCATTGGGGGTATATATGGTATAATCAGAGAAATCAAAGGCGAAACTTTAACCTTAGAGGTTGCCAAAGATGTAGTTATAAATACTACGCGCAATGCTATCGGGGTAAAAAGGGAAAAATAATACCGCAAGTATTTTTTAAAAAGGAAAGAAAATATAGAGATAAAAATAGCGATAATAATTTAAAGGCAGGTATTTATTTATACCTGCCTTTAAATTTTAGTATATTAGCTGAAGAAGTATTTTATTAAGCATTCTCGTTGACAAAGAAAATACTATAATATTATAATGATAAAGTTAAAGAATTTTATAGTAATATATAATAAAAAAGATAAAAGGTAAGAAAAGTTAGAAAGAGAGGATTTTTATATGAATATAAATTGGACTAAAACCTTAAGGGTAACCAGCGTTTTTGTAGTAATATTTATTGCAATTTTTTTATCATTTCCTCTAAACGAGAAGATAAATTTAGGTCTGGATTTACAAGGAGGTTCTCACGTTATCTTAGAGTGTGTTGATACTCCTAATGCACTAGTGGACAACGATGCGGTGAACAGAGTCTTAGAAATAATAAGAAACCGCATTGACCAATTAGGGGTTTCAGAACCGGTAATTCAGAGACAAGGCGCAACTCGAATCTTAGTTCAGTTACCTGGTGTAGTAGATCCGGAAGCAGCCGTAGATTTAATTGGTAAAACTGCTCTCCTGGAATTTAAAAATGAGAAAGGAGAAACCCAGCTAACCGGAGCCCATTTAATAGATGCTAAATCATCCTTTGACCAATTCAGTCGATCTGTTGTTTCCATTGAATTTGATAAAATTGGCGCTAAAGAATTTGGAGAAGCAACTAAAAATAATGTGGGGAAAGTTTTAGCCATTACTTTGGATGGGAAAGAAATATCTGCTCCGGTAGTCCAGGAACCTATTCTCGACGGAAAAGCCCAGATTACCGGGAAATTTACTGTAGAGAGTGCAAATCATTTAGCCATACTTTTGCGGGCTGGTGCTCTTCCGGTAAAAGTGGAGATTTTGGAAAATAGGTCAGTTGGGCCAACCTTAGGAAAAGACTCCATCTCCAAGGGGATAAAAGCCGGGATAGTAGGATTAATATTGATATTAATATTTATGCTGATTTATTATAAGGGTTTTGGGTTAGTAGCAGATTTTGCTTTGGTAGTATGTATGATACTAATTGTGGGAGCTTTGGCCGGTTTAAAGGCGACTTTAACTTTACCCGGAATAGCTGGAATAATTCTTACGATTGGTATGGCAGTAGATGCTAATATCCTGATCTTTGAGAGGATAAAAGAAGAATTAAGATTGGAAAAAACTTTTCGAGCTTCTATTGATGCAGGTTTCAACAAGGCTTTCCGTACTATATTTGATGCCAATGTTACTACTTTAATTGCAGCTCTTGCCTTATTTTATTTTGGCTCGGGTCCAATCAAAGGGTTTGCGGTTACTTTGAGCATAGGTGTTTTAGCCAGTATGTTTACCGCAATTCTAGTAACCAAGATTGTGTTAGAAGTAGTAGCTGTTAAGTTTAGTTCTAAAGCTTTATTATAGACCTAATTAAGGAGGATATGTATAATGGATCTAATTGGAAAAAAGAGGTTCGATTTTATTAAAAATAGAAAAATAGCATATATTATCCCTGTAATTATTATTCTGGTTGGCTTGATTTCAATTATTTTTCAGGGATTTAATCTTGGAATCGATTTTGCCGGGGGGACTTTACTCCAAATAAGATTTAATAAACCAGTTTCCACCGCAGAGGTTAGAAATGTGTTAGGAGAATTTAATTTAAGTCAAAGTACTATTCAAAAATTATCAGAGAATGAATTTATAATACGGATAGGGAAAATTGATTCAGAGCAAAGAGTGGAAATATTTACCGCTTTTAAAGAGAAACTAACTGATTTGGAGGTATTGCGTGTAGAAACAGTAGGACCGGTTATTGGAGAAAATTTAAAAAAGTCAGCTTTTTATGCTTTACTTTTTGCTTTTATAGGAATCATTCTATATATTACTGTTAGATTTGAGTTTAAGTTTTCTATTGTTTCAATTTTAGCGCTTTGCCATGACTGCTTAATTGT
The DNA here is from genome assembly GCA_038203565.1 of Atribacterota bacterium. Classification (GTDB taxonomy): domain Bacteria; phylum Atribacterota; class Phoenicimicrobiia; order Phoenicimicrobiales; family Phoenicimicrobiaceae; genus Sediminicultor. The sequence goes on along the minus strand of JBBRDV010000003.1, from coordinate 50,848 downwards.
TTTGGGCATCTTTTCTTTATTGCAGAAGGAAATAACTATTTCAATAATAGCAGCAGTAATGACTATTGTAGGGTACTCTATAAATAATACCATTGTAATTTTAGATAGACTTAGGGAAAATATGAAGTTTAAAACCAGGGAACCGTTTGAAAATTTAATAAATATGAGTATTAATCAGTCTCTGTCCAGAACGATAAACACAAGCTTAACTACTATTATTCCCATTTTAACCTTATATTTTTTCGGAGGGAATATCCTTTCTGATTTTGCTTTAGCCTTGTTTATAGGAATGGTTGCCGGGACTTATTCTTCAATTTTTATTGCCAGCCCATTATTATTAGAGTGGAATAAAATATTTAAGATACACCAAAAAGGCACTAAAATTTCCAGGGAAAAGGGTAAAAAGTAATTTTTTTCTTATAAGATAAAAGATACGATATACGATATACGAGAAAGGAGCATAAATAAAATAGAGTGGTGTATATCAAAAGAAGATAAAAAATTGCAATCAGAGTTGTCCAAAGAATTAAATATCTCTCCAATTTTAGCTCAATTACTAATAAACAGAGGAACAAAGGAAGTTATTAGTGCGAGAAGATTCTTAAAGGCAGATCTTAAAGATTTGAGGGATCCTTATATCTTTCAAGATATGGAGAAAGCTGTTGACAAAATATTAAGAGCTATAAATAACAATGAAAGAATATTGATCTACGGAGATTACGATGTCGATGGAATCACCAGCGTTGCCTTATTGTTTTCAATATTGAGAGAATTTACCAACAATTTGTACTACTATATACCTAATCGCTTTCAAGAGGGATATGGACTAAATGAAGAGGCCATAGATATTGCTTTTAAAAATAATATTAAATTAATTATTACCGTTGATTGTGGAATTAGTTCTATTTCTGAAGTAGAGAGAGCAAATAATTATGGTATAGATGTGATAGTTACCGATCATCACCAACCCCAAAAAGACATTCCTTCTGCAATAGCAATAATAAACCCCAAATGCGATACAAATTATCCTTTTAAGGAATTAGCAGGGGTAGGAGTAAGTTTTAAAGTGGCTCAAGCTTTATATTTAAAATTGGGAAAAAACCAGGATGATTTACAAAACCTGCTTGATTACGTTGCATTGGGGTCGATTGCTGATTCCGTTCCTTTTATCGATGAAAATCGTATTTTAATAAAATACGGATTAAAGACACTTAATCAAACCAAGAAAGAGGGTTTGAAGGCGTTAATAATGGAGAGTGGAGTAAATTATGGTAATTTAGGTACTAAAGAAGTTAATTTTGCCCTTGCTCCCCGAATAAATGCAGCAGGGAGGTTAGATGATTCTAAATTAGCCTTAGAATTGTTGCTAACTGATTCTGAGTATAAGGCTATACATTTATCCCGAAAATTAAGTGAAATAAACAAACATAGACAGGAAATTGGAGATAATATTTTAAGAGAAGCCAGGGAATTTGCTTCTATACAAGTAAAAGAAGAAGATAATAAAGTATTGGTTCTTGCATCAGAAAATTGGAATCAAGGGGTAATCGGCATAATAGCCTCCAGATTAGTAGATGAATTTAATCGTCCCGCAATTATTATTTCCAAAAAAGATGGCATAGCAAAAGGTTCAGGAAGGAGTATTAAAGGTTTTCATTTATATAACGTTTTAGAATCGTGCCAGGATATTTTAATAAATTTTGGTGGGCATGAGTTAGCCGCAGGTATTACTATAGATTCTAATAAAATTCCTGAGTTTAAATCAAGGATAAATGAAATATCTCAAGATTTCATTAAAGAAGATGATCTAAATCCAGAATTAAAAATAGACGCTCAAATTTCACTAAGCAATATTAATTTTGGATTGGTAAAAGATATTAATACTTTAGAACCATTTGGGACTGGGAACCCTCAGCCCGTCTTTTGTAGTTACAAAAACATAATATCTGATTGGAGGATGGTTGGTGAAAAGAGGGAGCACCTAAAAATAAAAATTAAGGAAGGGAACAGAACGTTAGAAGGAATAGGGTTTAAATTAAGCAGAATAGGAAACCAAATATTTTCCAAAAACAAAGTAGTAGATTTAGCTTTTAATATCGAACTCAATAAGTGGAATGGAACGGAAAATGTTCAATTAAATATAAAAGATATAAAAACTATTTTTTAGGAGGCGGATAAAAGTGATAGACTTAAAAGAAAAAATTAGAAATATTCCAGATTTTCCAGTAAAAGGCATACAATTTAAAGATATTACCACTCTATTAAAAGATAGAGAAGCATTTAAATATAGTATTGATGAAATAACCAAGCATTGCAGTAAATACCAAATTGATTATATTGCTGGAATAGAAGCTCGTGGTTTTATTATAGGTGCTCCCGTAGCTTATCAATTAGGGATTGGGTTTTTGCCTGTAAGAAAACCAGAAAAATTACCCAGTGAAGTGGAGAAGATATCTTACGAGTTAGAATATGGGGAAAATATTTTGGAAATACATAAAGACGCTATAGATAGCGGAGACAAGATCATGGTTGTTGACGACCTTCTCGCTACAGGCGGCACCACGGCTGCAGTATTTAAACTAATTGAAAAATTAGGAGGAAAGGTTATAGGTGCTTCCTTTATAGTTGAACTTGCATTTTTAAATCCTCGAGAAAAATTAGAGGGATATGATATTTTTTCTTTGGTGCAGTATGATTAATTGACCAATATCGTACCTCATATTCTAGCGTATAGTGTGTAACCTATTTGGTTAGTTGGTTACCTGGTTAGTTAGTGATGAATGAATATCAAACTAGCTAACTAGTTAACCAAATAACTAACCAACAACACTTCAATTAAAGAAGGTGTAAATTATTTCTCAATTCACTTTAATAAGATATATCTTAAAAAGAATATCCCAATATGCCCCTCAAGCTGATTTGAGCTTTGTAAAAAAAGCCTACAGATATTCTGTAAAAGCCCACCGGGAACAAAAGCGGTATTCTGGAGAACCTTACACCTCGCATCTTTTAGAAGTAGCTAAAATATTGGTTGATTTAGAGCTTGATGTAATTACTATTGCAGCGGGGATTTTGCATGACATAATTGAGGATACTGATACTTCATTATCTACCATTAAAGAAGAATTTGACGAAGAAATAGCCATGTTAGTTAATGGTGTCACTAAATTAAGTAGAATTTCTTTTAAAACACAAGAAGAACAACAAGCTGAAAATTTTCGTAAAATGTTTTTGGCTATGGCAGAAGATGTAAGAGTTATTCTGATAAAGTTAGCAGATCGCTTGAACAACATGAGAACTCTACAGTATATACCCTCCCACAAGAGATTAAAAGTAGCTCAAGAAACACTGGAAATTTACGTTCCCATTGCCAATAGATTGGGTATTTCCAGGATTCAGTGGGAATTAGAAGACCTTTCTTTACTTTATTTAGAACCAATAAAATATAAAACGGTAGTTAGTAGGATTGCAAAAAATCGATTGGAAAGAGAGAAATATGTTGAATCGATAAAAGAGATTATACAAAAAGAGTTACAAGAGGTAAAGATTAAGGCGGAGATTAAAGGTCGACCTAAAAATATCTATAGCATCTATAAAAAGATGGAAAAAGGGGAAAAAGATTTTTTCCAGATATATGATTTAATTGCAATTAGAATAATTTGCAATTCTGTCAGGGATTGTTATGCGGTTTTGGGATTATTACATTCAATTTGGAAACCTATGCCCGGTAGATTTAAAGACTATATTGCTATGCCTAAATCAAATATGTATCAGTCTTTGCATACTACAGTGATTACTTCTAAAGGCGAGCCTTTAGAAATACAAATCCGCACCTGGGAGATGCATAAAACTGCTGAATATGGAATAGCTGCTCATTGGAAATATAAGGAGAAGGTTGATTTAAAAAAGGATAAGAAATTAGAAGATAGGCTTTCCTGGTTAAGACAGATATTGGAATGGCAGAAAGATTTGAAAGATCCCAAAGAATTTATGGAAAACTTAAAGATTGGTCTTTTTCAGGATGAAGTTTTTATTTTTACTCCCAAAGGTGATGTGAAGATATTACCCTCTGGTTCTACGCCTATAGATTTTGCCTATCTTATCCATACAGATGTAGGGCATAGTTGTGTGGGGGCTAAAGTTAATAAAAAGATAGTTCCCTTAAATTATAAAATGAAGAGTGGAGATATTATAGAGATATTAACTTCCAAATCAAGCCGAGGCCCCAGTAGAGATTGGCTAAAGATAGCTAAGACATCAGGGGCAAAAAATAGGGTTAGAATCTGGTTTAAAAAGGAGATGAAAGAGGAAAATATTCAAAAAGGAAAAGAACTTTTTGAAAAAGAGATGGGAAAATATAAAATTGAAACCTCCTCCGAGCTTACTAAAAAGTTAAAAGAAGTAAGTATTGAATTAGGTTTTACCGAATCAGAATCAATGTTTGAAAATATTGGGTACGGGAAATTGACTCCTTATCAGGTTTTATCTAAAGTAATCCCCCAAGACAAAATTTCTCCAATTATCCCCTTGGTTAAACCGAAAAAAAGAATTGATCAAGGAATAAGAGTTCAAGGGATTAATGATATGATGATAAGATTTTCTCGATGCTGCAATCCGGTTCCCGGTGATGAAATAATTGGTTATATTACCAGGGGGAGAGGGGTATCTATACATAAGGCAGATTGTTCTAATGTAGATTTTGTTTCTGCCGAAAAAGATCGGTTGGTTAAAGTAGAGTGGATAAAGACAGAAGAGCTATTTTACCCGGTAAAGATAAAAATAATTGCTGATGACCGTCCGAATTTAGTATCTGATATCATGTTAATTTTTCCCAGCCTTAAAATTACAGTTAGTGCCGTAAATGCCAGAACTGATAAAAATAATATTGCTAATATAGATGTAACAATCTCTATCACCAATCTTGATCAGCTTCAAGAAATAATACAGAAAATAAAAAAAATAAAAAGCGTATTAATTGTAAAGAGAGTAACAACTTTTTAGTCGATAAATTAGGAAGAAAAATCTTTTATCTAAGGAATAAATAATGAGAGCAGTAGTACAGAGAGTAAAAAAAGGGTCAGTAGAGGTTAAAGAAGAAGAAATAGGAAAAATAGAAAAGGGTTTGGTAATCCTTTTAGGAGTGGGTCAAAATGATGGAGAAAAAGATGCAGAATACCTGGCTGAAAAAATAGTAAATTTACGTATATTTGAAGATAAAGAAGGGAAGATGAATCTTTCCGTGAGAGATATAAATGGCCAGATTTTGGTCATATCTCAATTTACTTTATATGGGGATTGTAAAAAAGGAAGGCGCCCGAGTTTTATTTCTGCAGCTCTTCCTGATAGAGCAGCAAAATTATATGATTATTTTGTAAAATATATAAAAAATTATAGTCTTAAAATTGAAACCGGAAAATTTCAAGCCATGATGTTGGTAAAAATTTTTAATGATGGCCCGGTTACCATTCTCTTGGATAGTGAAAAGTTAATTTAGAAATAAATTTACCTTTTTAGGGAGAAATTATAATGAAATTTCCTCTTATTATTGGACATAGAGGAGCAAAAGGAATTGCTCCCGAAAATAGCCTTTCTGGTTTTAAAAAAGCAGTAGAGTTAGGAATAGATGGAATAGAATTAGATGTGCACCTTACTAAAGATGGAGAATTAATTGTAATCCATGATATAGATTTAAAAAGGTTAACCGGATTAAGAATTCCCATTAAGCAGCTTACCTTTAAAGAATTAAAAAAATACGACATTTCTAAATTTTTTACTAAAAATCAAGAAAAAATTATGGAGAAATTGCCGGAAGAGAAGAAATATTTTTTAGAATTAAGAACAATTCAAGCTAATTCGTTTTATCTGAATATTTATGAGCAATTAACTAGGAAGAAAATTAGTTTTTATTTACATCGGGATGGTAAGCGCTTTGATGTAGTTAAAAAACTTTTTTTCTCAAGAAATGATGGAAAGAAGGTTTGCTTCAAACAATTAAAAATTAAGAAGAGGGACATACTTGACTTTGAAAAAGGCAATGGGAGGAAGTATCACCATGAACAGATACCTTTGCTTAGGGATGTACTTAAAATATTGAAGGGAAAATTGTCTGTAAATATAGAAATTAAGGGAGGGGAGAAGATTTATCCGGGTATTATAGATAAATTAGTAAAAGAAACAGAGAGTTTTGGATATAATAATATTCTTTTTTCATCTTTTGATAGAGATACGGTAATCTTGCTAAAAGAGAGATATCCTGAGCTTAAAGCAAATGGACTATATGCTAATAAATGGATAAATCCCAAAAGATATATTAATGGGTTGGATGGGTTAAATCCATATGCCTTTTTGTGTAAAGAAAAACTTGTTTCTTATTTACATCAGCTGGATAAAATAGTGTATGTATGGACGGTCGATAGAGATATAGATATGGTACGCTTTATTTTATATGGAGTAGATGGAATTATTACTAATTATCCTCAGATTCTAAAAAAAATAAGCAAAGCAATACAATCTGTTTTAGAAGATTTTTAATAAAGGATTTTTCTATCTGAGAAGATGAAAACTGTTTTAATAATTTGAGTTGTTTATAGAGGATTCTACTAAACGAAAGGATTGCAAAAGAAATGTTTCTAAAAAGATTAGTAGTGGGAGCGTTAGAAACTAATTGTTATTTAATTAGTTGTAAAAAGACTAAAAAAGCAGCGGTAATTGATCCAGGAGGAGAAGATGAGGTAGATTTAATTTTAAATCTTTTACAGAAAAATAATTTTGATTTGAAATATATTATAAATACCCATGGGCATATCGATCACATTGCTGGTAATAATTTGCTTAAAGCTAAGACCGAAGCTTTATTATTAATCCATAGGTTAGATGCTGATATGTTAGTTAATGCCAATAAAAATTTTTCTTCCTTTATGGGTAAAGAAATATGCTCACCTCCCGCAGATAAGCTTTTAGAAGAGGGAGACGAGATATCTTTAGGCACATTAAATTTAATAGTAATTCACACACCGGGTCATACCCTGGGAGGAATTTCTCTTGTTTCAAATAATATTGTCTTTACGGGTGATACTTTATTTGCCGGGGGTATTGGTCGAACCGACCTACCCGGTGGTTCTTACCAAGATTTAATAAAATCAATTAAGGAAAAATTATTGATTTTGGGTGATGATAAGATAATTTATCCTGGGCATGGCTCGGATTCGACGATAGGTAAGGAGAGAAGAACAAATCCATATATTTAATTGACCAATTAAATTAGTCGTTAGCAGGATAAATATCTCGTCCATCTATTAGCGAGCTATATAAATATAATTAACAAATTTTAAAAAAGAGGGGGATAAAAAATGAATTATGGAATAAAAGATATTGATTTGGCTAATAAGGGGAAGGATAAAATTGAATGGGCTGAAAAACAGATGCCTGTTCTCTCAAATATAAGAATAAGATTTAGTAAAGAAAAACCTCTAAAGGGAATTAGAATATCCGCTTGCCTACATGTAACTACCGAGACAGCTAATCTGGTGAGAACTTTAAAAGAAGGAGGTGCAGAAGTGTCTCTATGTGCTTCTAATCCTCTAAGCACTCAGGATGATGTAGCAGCTTCCCTGGTAAAAGATTTTGGAATTTCTGTATTTGCTATCAAGGGAGAGGATAAAGATACTTATTATCAGCATATTGAAAAAGTGCTAACCTGTAAGCCTAATATCACTATGGATGATGGGGCTGATCTGGTTTCAACTATTCATTCTCAAAAGAAAGAGCTAATTAAAGACATTATTGCTGGTACGGAAGAAACCACTACCGGAGTTATTCGATTAAGAAGTATGGAAAAAGATAAAGCTTTAAAGTATCCGATTATTGCGGTAAATGATGCTCAGACTAAATATCTCTTCGATAATAGATATGGTACCGGACAGAGCACCATTGATGGTCTACTAAGAGCAACTAATATTTTAGTCGCCGGTAAAAAATTTGTTATTTGTGGATATGGCTGGTGTGCTCGAGGTTTAGCGATGAGAGCTAATGGTATGGGAGCTCAGGTGATAATTACTGAAGTCGATCCCATGAAAGCATTGGAAGCAGTAATGGACGGCTACCAGGTTATGTCCATAAAAGAGGCAGCCAAAGTCGGAGATATTTTTATAACTCTGACCGGTGATATAAACGTAATATCAACAGAAGAGTTTCCCTTAATGAAAGATGGAGCAATTTTGGCTAATTCAGGACATTTTAATGTAGAGATTAACATAGACGCTTTAAAAAGTTTAGCAGTAGGTAGAAAGAAGATTAGAGAATACATAGAGGAATATACTTTAAAAAATGGAAAGAAAATAAATCTTTTAGCAGAAGGAAGACTGCTGAATTTATCTGCTGCTGAAGGGCATCCGGCAAGTGTGATGGATATGAGTTTTGCCAACCAAGCTTTATCCGCTGAATATTTGGTAAAAGAAGGGGAAAATTTACAGAAAAAGGTTTATTGCGTTCCCGAGGTTATTGATAAGGAGATTGCCAGATTAAAATTAGAATCGATGGGAATAAAGATTGATAAACTTACCGAAGAACAAGAAAGATATCTTTCTTCCTGGCAGATGGGAACCTAACTCGTATCGCGTATCGCGTAAAAAATGCAGTGATAAGTGATATATGAATAGTGAATAGTATTCGAGCGTATAGCGTATAGCGTAGAGGTAGTAGGGGCTTGATTTATCAAGCCCGCTATTAAATTATCGAAATAATTCAAATCGAAAGAGTTCAATCTCTACTCTGAAAAGAAAGAAAAGAATAGTTTTTGCTTTTGTTTTTCACTCCCTTTTTTCTCTTTCTTAACTCGATACTCGATACTATATACTCGATACTATATTAGGAGTTTTACGAATTAAGGTTAGTATGAATAATCAAAGTATGATAGAATATATAACAGAAGGGATGTTTAATTTTGTTTTTCCCTTAGATTGTAAGATATGTGGAAAGCCTATCCGAGAATCTATGGGATATTCAATCTGTGAGGATTGTTTTAAAACTATTGAATTAATCGAACATCCATATTGTATAAAGTGTGGAAAACCTTTACTACTTACCGATTTTTTTGAACAAAACAGAGAAATCTTTTGCCTTGATTGTAAAAGAAAAAAATATTCCTTTGAATTCTCTCGTTCTACGGGAATATTCGATAAGGTGTTAAAAAAATGTATTCATCTCCTTAAATACTACGGAGAGAAAAAGTTGGCTAAACCATTAGGAAAGTTAATGGTGGATTATTTATTAAAAAATAATGAATTTGAAAGTAAATTTGACTTAATTATTCCTGTTCCTTTACATAAGAATGATTTAAAGAAAAGGGGATTTAATCAGAGTGTTTTACTGAGCAAAATCATAGGAGATTATTTTTCTATCCCGGTTGGAGAAAGTGTTTTAATAAAGAAAAAGATAACCCCTTTTCAGGTTAATTTATCCAAGAAAGAAAGGGAGAAAAATATTCTTGAAGCTTTTTCGGTAGAAAAACCAGAAGAAATTAATGGGAAAAATATTCTGATTTTAGATGATGTGTTTACTACCGGAGCTACCGTAGAAGAATGTGCTAAAGAATTAATAAAATCTCGAGCTAATAATGTATTTGTTTTAACTTTAGCCCGAACTGTATAAAGCTTATATACCGCCTCTCCTTAGAGCTGTGGTTGAAAGTCGAAGCCAGTCGCAGGCGAAACGACCCACGTAAGGTAACTTTGGTTACTGAGCATGGTGCGGCTTTGGAGTAAGTCCTGCCTTAACCCTAACAGGTTAGAACAATAAGAGAAGAGTAGTAGTGAAGGACAAATTTCCTGAGCAAACCTCTCAGCAGGCGAGTGTGGGGGCAAAGACCAGGTCAGTCTAAGGAAAGGCGGATAAAATATATTTAAATAGTTAATGAAGAGAAAATACTTAGAAGATAAAGGGATAAATTAAATTAATAATATTTTTAAAAAAAATTCAAAATAAAAAAGGGTTTTTCGTTTAGACGGAGAATATATATATTAAGGAAAATAAACTATTACTAAGGAGGGAAGAGATATGAAAATTACTTTCAAAGGAAAACATATTGAAGTGACAGATGCGATGCGTAGTTATATAGAAAAAAGGTTAAACAAGGTCGATAGACATTTTGATCATATCTTAGAAGTAATAGTAACTTTAAGCGTAGAGAAAAATAGACAAATTGTTGAAGCAACCTTGCAGGCAAGTAGAGCTTTGATTAGAGCAGAAGAAGAAACAGATGATATGTATGCTTCCATAGATAAAGTAGTAGATAAATTAGAAAGACAGATACAGAAGTATAAAGAAAAATATTTTCAGAAACCTCACCCCGGCTCAGGAAGAAAAGGGTTGCTAAATGAAGGAGTTAATGTTGAAGATAGTGAGCCGGATAGGATTGTTAAAATTGTAAAGACTAAAAGATTTGCTATTAAACCGATGTCAGTAGAAGAAGCGGCAATGCAAATGGATTTATTGGGACACAATTTTTTTGTTTTTGCTAATGATAATACAAATAAAGTAAATGTTCTGTATAAAAGAAAAGACGGGAATTTCGGGCTGATTGAGCCGGAATTTTAAGGAGGAATCTATGGAGAAAAATAAATTACATACATTTCGTAATTTTATAATTCCCCGACGCTTTAATTACGAAGTAGAAGATATAGAAAAATCGTTAAAAGATCTGAACGATATTCTATTTGCTAAAATGGTATTGTCAGAGGACGGAGATATAAAAGAGATTCACATCATTACTAAAGATTCTGCTAACCCCAAAAGAATTACCCGGGATATTGAATCGTTTTTATTAGCCAAATATAATATTCAAGTAGATTATAGAAAAATTAGTATAGCACAAGTAAAGGATAAAGAAATAGAAGATGCGCAGATAAAGGAAGAAGAATCAGAATCTTCTTTAAGAATTAAATTCTCTGATATTAAAGTGGGAGTTATCGGAAATCAATTTGAAGTTTGTGTAAAATTAGAAAATAACGGAAAAATATATGAAGGTAAAGTATCTGGAAAAAACTGGGAAGAAAATCGGGAATATTTAGTGGCTAAAGCTGCTTTAGAGGGGATAAGTTCTTGTTTAGAGGGTTCAATTTTCTTTCAAGTAGATGAAATAAAAAAGATTGAGTTAAATAGTAAAGAGATAATAGTAGTTTTTATTAATCTAATCGATTCAAAAAGAAAGGAAAACTTAGTAGGTTCTACGGTAATTAAAGACGACTTCAATAAGGCAGTAGTAAAAGCAGTCCTTCAAGCTACTAATCGTAGAATTTTTACAAAAGAAAAATAAATAAAAAATTAGGTCGGTGAGGCCCTTATTTAGAACTAATAATATAATAAAAGCTGTAGCAAGCAATATCATCGAGCGAAGCGAAGCGGTTTTAAATGTCCAAAAGACAAATAAATACCGTGGAGGTGCTAAAGATGAAGATTAATAAGGCAAAATTAGTCAGCCTGTTAATTAGTGTCATGGCTCTGTTATTAGCTGGTGGCGCTAAAGTTAGATGGTAATATAAATTGAAATAAAACAAAGGCTTACTGACCTAATTTTTATTATTTATTGGAGGAAGTAATTTGCCTGTAAAACTAAAAGTATACGTTGCTGTGGTAGCTATTTTAGCTATGGCTCTATTTATATATTTGTTCCCTGAACTATTTTTAATTCCTAATATATGGGTAATATTTGCTTTTTTTCTTATTCTATCTGTCTTTGTTGAATTTATACCAGTTGATTTACCTATGGTAGGGAGCATTTCCATCGGTTTTCCTGTAGACTTTGTGGTAATTTTGGTATATGGTCCAGCTTTAGCAATGTTGATTTCTGCTATCAGTGCGGTTATTCATGAAATATTAGAGAAAAAAAATTCTTGGTACAAAATAGTTTTCAATGCCTCTCAATATGCTTTATCTGTTGGAATAGCAGGACTCACTTATCAATATATTGGGGGAATTGTAGGTTTTCAAAACTTTTTTAAATATTTATTACCTGCTACCTTATGCGCCTTTTCTTACTGTCTTATAAATTTAATATTAGTTTCTATAGTTATATCCTTATCCCAAGGGGGTAGGATTACTGCAGTTTGGCGAATCAACTTTAAAGGGATATTACCTAGTTATATAGCAGAAGCCCCTCTTGGTTTTCTTATGGCTGTTATATATGTACAAGCTGGAGTATTGGGTATTTTGTTATTCTTTCTTCCTTTAATGTTGGCTCGTAGTTCTTTTGAATTATATACTAAAATGCGCAAAGTATACCTGGATACTATCCGAGCTTTAGCAGCGGCTATCGATGCCAAAGACCCTTACACTAAAGGTCACTCAGAAAGAGTGTCGGAAACCTCTATAGCTATAGCTAAAGAATTGAATTTGCCCGGTCGGGACATTGAGAATATAGAATATACTGCTTTACTGCATGATATAGGAAAGATTGGCATAGCGGATAACATCTTAGGCAAGAATAGTAGTTTAACTAATGAGGAGTTCGATAAAATAAAAGAACATCCTATTATGGGAGCTAAGATTATAGAACCGGTAGATTTTTTGAAAAATTCTTATCAGGCGATTTATCATCACCATGAAAAGTATAATGGCAAAGGTTATCCGGATGGAATAAAGAGTGAAGATATACCTATATTAGCTCGAATAATTGCCGTAGCCGATGCTTATGATGCCATGGGTTCTGATCGTCCTTACAGAAAAAAGTTAAATAAAGATAAAATATTAAAGGAGCTAAAGGACCAATCCGGGAAACAGTTTGATCCCGAAGTAGTTAAAGCTCTTATTTCGGTTCTTGATAGAGAAAGAGAAAAATAAATGTTATATGTCTACATAATAATTATTTCTATTATAATAGGACTGCTTCGTAATGGTAAATTAAGCAGTTTGAGTCAGATTTCGCTAATGAGAATAGAATTAATAGTATTAGCCTGCTTAATTCAAGCTGGATTGATCTTTCTGGGATCAAAAAAAATTAAATTTATTCTTGATTACAGTTCTTATATGATAATTTTCTCTTATATTGTGCTCCTATTAGCAGTCTGGTATAATAAAAATTTAAAAGGAATAAATTTTATCTCTTTGGGGATAATCTTTAATTTTATAGTTATTGTAGTAAATGGCGGTCATATGCCGGTATTATTGAGCAGTTTATATAAAGCAGGATTAAATGATTTTGCCCTGGTATTAAAAGAAGGTACCTATGTTACTCATACTCTGATAACTGAAAAAACCTTATTTAGATTTTTAGCAGATGTTATTCCTTTACCGTCCCCCTTTCCCGATCCTTCAGTAGTAAGCTTTGGAGATTTTTTAATGTTTTTTGGAGTATTTAGTTTATTTCAAAATGCAATGTTGAAAAAAGAACTGAATCCAGAAACCTAATTAGTATCGAGTATCGCGTAAAATAGAAATAAAAAGTAGGGGCAGACCTTGTGTCTGCCCGTAATGAGGAAGGAATTACTAATGATGTTTGATTGGACCAAAAAGATATTTGGTGACCCTGACGAAAAGGAATTAAAAAGACTGCAACCTATTATAGAAAAGATTAATAGTTTCGAATCAGATATTTTAAAATTAAATGATGAGGAATTAAAAAACAAGACTCCTGAATTTAGAGAGAGACTAGACAAAGGGGAAACTCTGGATGATATTCTCCCTGAAGTTTTCGCAGTTGTTCGGGAAGCAGCTAAACGAGTTACCAAGATGAGGCCTTTCGATGTTCAACTTATTGGAGGGATTGTATTGCATCAGGGAAAGATTGCCGAGATGGCTACCGGAGAAGGTAAAACTTTAGTGGCTACCATGCCCGCTTACCTAAATGCCTTAAATGGTGAAAGTGTACATATCGTTACTGTAAATGATTACTTGGCTAAAAGGGATAGATATTGGATGGGTGGAATTTACGAGTCCTTAGGATTAAAAGTAGGTTTAATCCAGCATGACATGAGAATCGATGAACGGAAGGAAGCTTATGAAGCAGATATAACCTATGGGACTAATAATGAATTTGGTTTTGATTACTTAAGAGATAATATGGCAGTTCGTCTGGAAGATGTGGTTCAAAAAGGTTATCATTTTGCTATTGTTGACGAAGTGGATAGTATTTTAGTCGATGAAGCCAGGACTCCTTTGATTATTTCTGGTCCTTCTGAGGAGTCGACCAAAATGTACCAGCAAGCAAACAAAATTGCTACTCAATTACAGAAAGAGGCAGATTACAAAATATATGAAAAGGAAAAGACGATTACTATAACAGAAGAAGGGGTTAGCCGCATCGAAGGGTTGTTGCAGATAAATAATCTATATGATGAGAAAAATATAAATGTACAACATCATATTATTCAAGCCTTAAAGTCACAAAAATTATTTAAAAGAGATGTTGATTATATAGTAAAAAATGGAGAGGTGATCATTGTAGATGAATTTACTGGAAGATTAATGTTTGGGAGAAGATACAGTGATGGACTTCATCAGGCTATTGAGGCAAAAGAAGGGGTAGTAGTCGCTCGGGAAAATCAGACCTTGGCTACTATAACTTTCCAGAATTATTTTAGATTATACAAGAAACTTAGTGGTATGACCGGTACTGCCAAGACTGAAGAAGAGGAATTTATCCATATCTACAATCTACCGGTAGTGGTTATACCTCCTAATAAAAAATTAAACAGACATCATTATACAGATGTTATCTATAGGACTGAAATAGAAAAGTTTAAAGCAGTTATCAAAGAGATAGTTGAAGTTCACAAGATGGGAAGGCCTATTTTAGTAGGAACAGTATCGATTGATAAATCAGAAAAACTAAGTAGATTATTAAAAAAAGAGAATATTGAACACAATGTCTTGAATGCAAAAAATCACGAAAGAGAAGCAGAGATTGTAGCTAAAGCAGGGCAAGGAAGGAATGTAACTATTTCTACTAATATGGCTGGACGAGGAACTGATATTGTCTTGGGTGAAGGGGTAGCTAAATTGGGAGGTTTGCATGTAATTGGAACGGAAAGACATGAAAGCAGGCGTATTGATAATCAGTTAAGAGGTAGATCAGGAAGACAGGGTGACCCCGGGTCTTCTCGTTTTTTTCTTTCTTTAGAAGATGACCTCATGCGGCTCTTTGGTTCTGATCGGATTTCTGGAATTATGGAAAAGCTAGGTATGGAGGAAGATATTCCCATTGAGCATCCTTTAGTTACCAGATCGATAGAGAATGCTCAGAAAAAAGTAGAGGGAAGAAATTTTGAGATAAGAAAACAGCTTTTAGATTTTGATAATGAAATGGAATACCAGAGGAAGGTAATCTACGAACAACGGAGGATGGTATTAGAGAGCAAAGATGTTAAAGAACATATTTGCGAAATGTCAAAAGACACTATCGAAAATATCTTGAAGAATTATATCAATAAAGAAATTTATCCTGAAGAATGGGATTGGTCAGGGCTTAAAGATCATTGTATGCAAATCTTCTCTATTTCATTGATTATTCCCAAGGAAGAAATCCCTAAGTTATCTGTCCCTAAATTACAGGACATTTTAACAGAAAAAGCTTTTGAAATATATGAATTACAGGAAAAAGAATTTACAGCACCTTTGATGAGACAAATTGAAACGATGATTGTTCTTCGGGTGGTAGATCGGGAATGGAAAGATAATCTACGACGTTTAGATGAATTAAAACAGGGCATAGGTCTAAGGGCCTATGGACAGAAAGACCCTTTGATGGAATATCATTTTGAAGCCCACAATATGTTTCAAGAAATGATCAGCAGTATAAAAGAAGAAGTAGTAAAATTTATTTATAAAGTCAAGCTTAAAAAAGAAGAGTCTCAAGGGGCTCGCCAGGAAAGAAGAGAAACACCTGCTCCTATAGTTAGCAGTCAAACAAAAAAATCACCTTTTATTAAAAGGAAAGGATTAGAAGAAGAAAAAGGGCAAAAGAAGAAAAAGATAGGGAGAAATGACCCTTGCTCTTGTGGTAGTGGATTAAAGTATAAACATTGTTGCGGAAAAAATACATAATACAATTAGATAAAAATCTTTTTGCGATTATTTCGCCTAATGGAAAAATTATAAATTAAATTATTTATCAGAATTTTAATGGCGAAGTAATCTAATTTTATTTTAAGTAAAAGTGAGAAAAATTTACCAGCACTAAAAGATTAAAATTAAGAGAAGTAGGAAATAGAAAGGAAGGCAGCTAAAATGATAGAGGAATTACAAAATAAGCTGGAGCAACTTCGTAAAAAAATTGACGAAATGGGGACTTATCTTTGACTTATCTGAAAAAGAGAGCGAAGTAAAAAAAATAGAAAAAGAAATGTCCCAAGGATCTTTCTGGTCTGATCAAGAAAATGCCCAGGAGGTTACTAAAAAAGTTAAGGAACTAAAAAACACTATAGGCGAATTTAAGGAGTTAAAAGACAACTTAGAAGAATTAGTAATACTCTTAGAGCTCAATCTGGACGAAGACAGGAAAGAAATTTGGGAAGAGATAGAGCAAAAAGTAAAGGTTTTAGAAAAAAATATTGAAAAAAAAGAATTAATTGTTTTGTTTGATGGTAAATATGATACTAATAATGCTATAGTTACCATTCGATCAGGTGCCGGTGGCACAGAATCTCAGGATTGGGCTGAAATGTTACTGAGGATGTATCTGAGATGGTCAGAGAAAAATGGGTATATCACCAGGATAATAGAGATCTCACCCGGTGAGGAAGCCGGGATAAAGAATGTTACTTTCACTATTAATGGAAACCATGCTTTTGGATATTTAAAAGCAGAAAAAGGAATACATCGTCTGGTTAGAATTTCTCCGTTTGATGCTAACAGAAGAAGACACACTTCTTTTGCCTCGGTGGAGGTTATCCCTGAAATTGATCAAGAAGTAGAGATTGAGATTAAGGAATCAGATTTAAGGATAGATACTTATCGAGCCACAGGAGCAGGGGGTCAGCATGTTAACACCACTGATTCTGCGGTAAGAATAACCCATTTGCCCACCAATATTGTAGTACAATGCCAAAATGAAAGATCTCAATACAGTAACAAAATGACAGCAATGAAAATTTTACGGGCAAGATTGTTTGAAAATTACCAGCAAGAAAAAGAAAAAGATTTAAAAGAGGTTAGAGGCAAAAAGAAAGACATTGCCTGGGGAAGCCAGATACGTTCTTATGTATTTCACCCCTATCAGATGGTGAAAGACCATCGGACAGAAGTGGAAAGCGGAAATTTAAAGGCAATTATGGATGGCGAAATCAATTGCTTTATTGAAGCCTATTTAAAGAGCAAGAAAAAAGATTAAATTATATAGCTAAGGTAGGGCAAATTCATCCACAAGTAACAAATAATGGTTCTTGAGCTGTTGTTGATACGGGTTGGTTACTTCTTCTCATCTTTTCATTAATTATTCAAACGGTTAACAGGCAAACTGGCTACCGGCAAACCAGTGCATTAGCTTAAAGGAGGGGAGAATGATTAAAACTTATAATCCTAAAGAAACCAAGAAGTGGTTGGAATATTCTTCTTTATTGGTGGGAGTTATTTTAATAATATGGGGGGTTATCAGCCATCAAATCATTTTATTAGTTTTAGGTTTCTTCTTTATATTGGTTGTGTCTAATAAAACTGAAATAATTATTAATAATAAAGGAATAGTGATAACTACTACGACTTTATTTTTAATGAAAAGAAAAGATAGACTTAATTTTAAAGAAATGGACTCTGTAGAGATTAGAGAGGGTGCAGAAAAATCTATAGTATATTTTATGAGGGGGTGGAAGGGCAGAAAGGTATTAATTAATACTATTGATTTAACTAAATTAATAGAATATATAAAAAACGAAAATCCTGAATTGATAAAATAAAGCGTATATCGCATATCATATATCGCAAGGAACTTAAAGCTATATACGAATAAATTAAGGAGGTAGATTAATGTTAATCGACAAAAAAATTAACAATTTTTTGGACGAATTAGCTTCTAATTCACCAACTCCTGGTGGTGGGAGTGTAGCTGCATTAGCTGGTGCACTGGGAGCAGCTTTAATTTCTATGGTTGGCAATTTAACGATAGGCAAGAAGAAATATGAAGATGTAGAAGAAGATATTAAGAAAATTATAAGCTCTTCGGAAAAATTGCGCTATGAATTAAGTCAACTAATAGAAGAGGATGTTAAAGTTTTTAATAATTTTATGGCTACTTACAAGATGCCTAATGAGACTGAAGACGAAAAAAAGATAAGGGCAGAGAAGATGCAAGAATCACTAATTAAAGCAGCAAAAGTTCCTCTTAAAGTAGCTTACAAATGTCTGGACATACTATGTCTTTCTAAAGAGGTTGCTGAAAAAGGTAACATTAATGTGGTAAGCGATGCGGGAGTCGCTGTCTTAATGGCAGAAGCAGCATTGGAGAGTGCCATATTAAATGTGAAGATAAATTTGAGAATGATTAAAGATGAGAAAGTAAGAACAGAACTTTCCTCTTTTATAAAAGAAATATTATTTAAAGAAAAAGGTCAGAAGGAAAAAGTATTAGAAATAGTAGAAGGGAAAATAGAATAAAAAGAGATACTTCGAAGATTAAGGTCAAGTTAAAATAAAAATTAATAAATAGTTTACTGTATGGGGAGATAGGTTTAGAATTGTCTCCCCATTTTTTTTGTTTCAAGGCAAAAAATAAGGAAAAATTTATTGCTTTTCTAAAAATATATGGTATTATTTAAAAAGATTAATCAATCAGTCCATTAGTCCAATATTAGAATAAAAATTTATCTTTTTAAAGAGGAAGTCTTTTATGAAAATTGAGATTGATAAGAAGAGTGGGATTCCTTTATATATCCAGATAAAACACCAGATTAAGAAATTGTTAGAAGATGGAAATTTAAAGGAAGGGGAGCAACTGCCTACCGAAAGAGATTTATCAGAAAGTTTGCAGGTTAGCAGAAATACAGTAAGTATGGCCTACAAAGAATTAGTCTTGGAGGATATAATATTATCTATCCCGGGGCGGGGAACTTTTCCTAATCCGAAAACCTCTAAGCCTACCAAATCTAAAATGAATAATAATCTATCAAAAATAGAAGAAATTATCGATGTTACTATTAATGAAGCCCTCGAGTTAAATTTTGAGTTAGGTGAGTTTAAAAAAATAGTAAATAATAAAATAAAAGAAAAAGAAAAATTATTAAAAAATATTAATATCGCTTTTATTGAATGTAATCAGGAACAATTGTATTTTTTTTCCAAAGGGATAGAATTAGGAACAGGCATTTCCATAATTCCCATCTTAATAGATGAGATCTATAAAGAACCAGATATTTTTAGAGAAAAAATCAAATCTATAGATTTAGTAGTTACTACCTTTTTTCACTCTGATGAAGTTAAAAAATTTCTTGCCGATCAAAAACAGAGGGTTCTCGCCATTGCCTTAGATCCCTTAATGGAAACCATGGTAAATATTGCTCATTTATCTTCCAAAGAGAAAAGTATTGGTTTGGTATGCATTACCGATAAATTTGCCCAAAGGGTTTTCCAATCTATAAAACAGGCAGGAATAAAATTCTCAAGCTTTAAATTTACCATCTCTCATGATAAAGATGAAGTAAAGAAATTTTTGATTAACACAGATATAGTAATAACTTCTCCTGGAAGAAAGAAAGAAGTAGAAAAATTAATTTCTCTTCAAATTCCCCTCATTGAGTTTGTTTATATTCCCGATAAAGGTTCTATGAGTATGTTAAAATTAGCCATTTTAGACATTAAAAGAGAAGGAGGCATATTATAAAAGAAATGAAGCAGGAAAAATTATTTGAAGTTTATCAAAATAATTCAGTAAAGATATCAGTTCGCAGAGAATGGTGTAAATCATGCGGTATCTGTGTTGAATTTTGTCCTAAGGATGTATTAGTCCCTGATGATCAGGAGAAACCCATCCCTGAAAATATTGATGCTTGTATAAAATGCGGCCTTTGTGAATTGAGATGTCCGGATTTTGCTATTAAAGTAGAAGGAGTGAAAGAGAAAGATGAATAATTTAGAAAAGAAAAAAAATATAAAATTATTACAAGGAAATGAAGCCTGTGCCGAAGGAGCATTATTAGCCGGAGTTAAATTTTTTGCCGGTTATCCCATAACTCCCTCTTCAGAGATAGCTGAAAATATGGCGCGTAAATTACCTAAAATTGGCGGGAAATTTATACAGATGGAGGATGAAATTGCCAGTATGGCAGCAGTAATTGGGGCTTCTATAGCTGGGCTAAAATCTCTGACTGCTACTTCGGGTCCCGGAATGTGCTTGAAACAAGAAAATTTAGGTTTTGCTATTATTAACGAAATACCCTGTGTAGTAGTTAACGCTCAAAGAGGAGGGCCGAGTACCGGATTACCTACTAAACCATCTCAGGGTGATATGATGCAGGCAAGATGGGGAACTCATGGAGATCATCCTATTATAGCCCTCGCCCCTTCCACCGTTCATGAGATACTTACCTTAACTATCAAAGCATTTAATTTTAGTGAAAAATATAGAATACCAGTCATTTTACTTCTTGACGAAGTAATCGCCCATATGCGGGAAAAGGTAGAGATACCTGCTCTGGAAGACATTGAAGTGATAAACCGAAAAAAACCTACTGTTCTCCCTGAAAAATATTTACCCTTTAAGCCTGATGAAGACGGAGTTCCTCCTATGGCCAACTTTGGAGAAGGATACCGTTATCATATAACCGGTTTGATTCATAATTATAAAGGTTTACCTACTTCTAACTCCCAAGAAATAGATGCTTTTATAAGGCGTTTACATAATAAGATTCAGAAGAATATTAAAGATATAATAATTTACGAAAAATATTCTTTAGATGATGCAAAAATTGCTTTAATTGCCTATGGTTCAGTGGCAAGAGCTGCTGAGAGAGCAGTAAAACTAGCACGAGAAGAAGGGTTAAAAGTAGGTCTATTAAAGTTATTGACTATTTGGCCTTTCTGTTTTGAAGAAGTAAATAGGTTGGCTCAACAGGTAGATTTAATTATAGTTCCGGAAATGAATTTAGGTCAAATGGTTTTAGAAGTAGAGAGAGCTGCTCAAGGAAAATGTCGGGTTGTACCTTATAATCGAGTAGATGGTGAATTAATTAATCCTATAGAGATATTAGGGAAGATTGGGGAGGAGATAAAGCAATGAAGACAGTAATTGATGAGTATATTAGAAAAGAGATGTTTCCCAATATGTGGTGTCCGGGATGCGGAAATGGCATTGTATTAGGAGCTATAATAAGAGCTATAGATGATTTAAGTTGGGATAAAGATGAAATTGTAGCGGTTTCTGGTATAGGCTGCTCCAGCCGAATTACCGAATATGTAGATTTTTGTACTATGAATACCACCCACGGAAGAGCTTTGCCTTTTGCTACTGGCATAAAAATGGCTAATCCTGATTTAAAGGTAATTGTAGTTATGGGAGATGGCGATTGTTCAGCAATTGGTGGAAACCATTTTATCCACGCAGCACGGCGTAATATCGATTTAACCGCTATAATTATTAATAATATGATTTATGGAATGACCGGAGGTCAATATTCGCCCCTTACTCCAACTGGAAAGTTTGGTTCTACTGCTCCTTATGGGAATATTGACCAATCTTTTGATTTGGTTGAACTGGCGATTGCAGCGGGTGCAAGTTATGTGGCTCGAGGAACGGTTTACAATGTTCGGCAATTAATCTCTTTAATAAAAAAGGCTTTAGACAAAAAAGGGTTTTCAGTAGTAGAAATAATATCTGATTGCCCCGTATCTTATGGTAGAATGAATAAAATGAAATCACCGGTAGATATGTTAAAGTGGATAAAAGATATAACTGTTTCTAAAAAAATATGGGAAGGGCTTTCCCCTGGTGAAAAAAAGGAAAAATATGCTGTAGGCGAGTTTTTAAACAAAGATAGACCAGACTATACTGAACTATATGAAGAGATTATCAAAAAGGCTCAGGAAAGGGGAGTTAATAAGTAATGAAAGAAAGAATCGAAATGTGTTTAAGTGGTTCCGGAGGCCAGGGGCTAATTTTGGCTGGAATAATTTTAGCCGAAGCAGCCGGCATATATGATGGAAAAGAAGCGGTTCAAACCCAGTCTTACGGACCCGAAGCCCGAGGAGGAGCCAGTAGATCAGAAGTAGTTATAAGTAATAGTGCTATAGATTATCCTAAAGTGATAAAATCAGATATCCTTTTAGCTCTAACTCAGACTGCTTGCGATAAATATGTCAAAAATCTAAATAAAGACGGTATCCTGGTTGCTGATTCTACATTAGTAACAGAGATTCCTAATATCTCAAATAAAATATATTTATTTCCTATTGCTGAAACCGCTCAAAAAAAATGTGGAACGAAATTAGTTACCAATATTATTTCTTTGGGTATAATTGTAGGGTTAACTGAAGTGGTTTCCCAAGAAGCTATTCAAAAGGCAGTGTGTTCTAGGGTTCCGGTTAAAGCAAAGGAAGTAAACGAGAAAGCCTTATTCTTGGGGTTTGATATTGCTAAAGATTTAAAAGTAAAAAATAAGAAATCAGTCAATAAGATAAATTAAAATTTGTGAAAAAGGAGATTAAGAATAAAATGAAAGTTTTAGTGGTTAATAGCGGCAGTTCATCTATAAAATATCAGTTATTCGACATGACTGATGAGTCGGTTCTGGCCAAGGGGTTAGTGGAGAGGATTGGAATTTCTGATTCAATTATTAATCATTATCCTTCCGGCAGGGAACCGGTTATAACCCATCAGGATATTCCTAACCATAGGGTTGGGATTAAATTAATGATGGATGCCTTACTTCATTCAAATTATGGTGTAATTAAGGATATCTCTGAAATAGTAGCAGTAGGCCATAGGGTAGTTCATGCTGGGGAAAAATTTTCTGACTCAGTTTTACTTACCGATGAAGTTATGGACGCCTTAAAAGAATGTATTGAACTTGCTCCTTTACATAACCCGCCTAACATTTTAGGGATAGAAGTCTGTAAAGAGCTAATGCCCGGAGTACCCCAAGTGGGAGTATTCGATACTGCTTTTCATCAGACTATTCCGGAATGCGCTTATCTCTATGGTATTCCTTATAAATTTTACAAGAAGTATAAAGTGAGAAGATATGGATTCCATGGAACTTCTCATAAATTTGTAGCTCAAAGAGCAGCTAAAATTTTAGAAAAATCCCTGGAAGAGCTTAAAATAATTACTTGCCACTTAGGGAATGGCTCAAGTATTACTGCTGTAAAAAACGGAGTTTCCCTAGATACCAGTTTAGGATTTGGTACAGTTGCCGGCATAATAATGGGAACCCGTTGTGGAGATCTTGATCCGGCAATCATCCCCTTTTTAATGGATAAAGAAAAACTCACCGTTGAAGGAATTAATAAAATTATCTATAAAGAAAGTGGATTCTTGGGTCTATCAGAAGGAATTTCAAGTGATAAGAGAGATTTAAGAGAGAGGGCAAATAAGGGTGATGAAAGAGCTATAAGAACTATATCTGTCTTCACTTACGGTATAAAAAAATACATAGGAGCCTATGCAGCAGCTATGGGCGGACTTGATGTAATTGTTTTTACAGCGGGTATTGGAGAAAATTCCAAAGAAACCAGAGCGGAAGCATGTGAAGGATTGGAATTTTTAGGAGTAAAAATTGACCCGGAGAAAAATAAAGTTCATGGCAAGGAAGCCATTATAAGTAATAATAATTCAAGAGTAAAAGTTATGGTAATTCCTACTAACGAGGAGTTAATGATTGCTAAAGATACAGCAGAAATTTCAGCAAACCTATAGTAGTATTTTGGCAAAATTTAGGAGGTAAAATGTACAAAGTAATTAATAAGGAAAGATTACATGAAATTATCTACTCAATGTGGATAGAAGCCTCAGAAGTAGCCCAATCTGTTCAAGCCGGACAGTTTATTATTCTAATGATTAAGGAGAAAGGAGAACGAATCCCCTTAACTGTTGCCGATTTTGACCGAGATAAAGGCTTAATCCGCATTGTCTTTCAGATAGTGGGCAAGACCAGTGAGGAACTTTCTACCCTGGAAGAAGGAGATAAACTATTCTCCTTTATCGGACCCTTAGGTAAAAAGACCGAGATTGAAAACTATGGAAAAGTAATAACTGTAGGCGGAGGTACCGGGATCGCCTGCATCCATCCGATTACTCGTGCCTTAAAAGAAGCCGGAAACGAAGTCATTTCCATAATCGGAGCCCGAAACAAGGAATTGATTATCATGGAAGAGGAGATTAAGAAAGCCTCCTCAAAATTGATGGTCACCACTGATGATGGCAGTTATGGACGAAAAGGATTTGTCACTCAAGTTTTAAAAGAGTTGTTAGATAAGGATAAATCAATTAAAAAGGTATGGGCTATCGGTCCGGCTATTATGATGAAGGTAACCTGTGAAACCACCAAACCTTATCCGGTAGAAACTATAGTCAGTCTAAATAGTATTATGGTAGATGGTACCGGAATGTGTGGTTCCTGCAGGGTTACCATCGGAGGAGAGAGCAAATTTGCCTGTACTGATGGACCGGAATTTAATGGACAATTAGTAGACTGGGTAGAGTTTATGAATCGTCTTTCCCGTTATAAAGATGCGGAGAAAAAATCCTGGGATCTCTACCACGAACCTACTCACCTATGTAGCTGTGGAAGGGGGTAAACTAATGGCTAAAATGATACCCCCCAAAGAAAGAATGCAAAGAGAGCAGATCCCTATGCCCGAACAAAAACCTCAAGAGAGGAGCCACAACTTTAAGGAAGTACCCTTGGGTTATACTAAAGAACAAGCAATATATGAAGCTCAAAGATGCCTGCAGTGTAAAAATCCTAAATGTGTTCCAGGCTGCCCGGCGGAGATTAATATTCCTCAATTTATTAAAAAAATTGTTGAGGAAGATTTTGCCGGTGCTTATCTGGAAATATTAAAGACTGATGACCTTCCGGCGATAACCGGAAGGGTATGCCCTCAAGAAGAACAGTGTCAGCAGGTTTGTATTTTAGAAAAACAGGGAAAACCGATAGCTATCGGTCGATTAGAACGATTTGTGGCTGATTGGGCTCGCGAAAATAATATTCACGGAAAGTTACCAAAAATTAGTAAAAGAGAACAGAAAGTAGCCATAGTAGGTTCTGGTCCTGCCGGACTTACCTGTGCTGCTGATTTAGCTAAATTGGGTTATGAAGTTACTATCTTTGAAGCCTTACACCGACCCGGAGGAGTTTTAGTCTATGGTATTCCTGAATTTCGACTCCCTAAATCGATAGTAGAATACGAAGTAAAAGAAATTGAAAAATTAGGGGTGAAAGTAGTAACCGATTTTGTAGTAGGGACTATTAAAAGTGTAGATAACTTAACTCAAGAATTTGATGCCATCTTCTTAGCCAATGGTGCAGGTGCCCCTCGGTTTATGAACATCCCCGGAGAGAACTTAAATGATGTTTATTCAGCCAATGAATTTTTAACTCGTTCTAATTTAATGAAAGCCTATCTCTTCCCAGAATATGATACTCCGATTAAGATAGGCAAAAGGACAGCTACTATTGGAGCAGGAAACGTAGCCATGGATTCAGCACGTACTGCCTTAAGGTTAGGAGCAGAGAAGTCCTATATCGTCTATCGCAGGTCCCGAAAAGAAGTTCCAGCTCGGGCAGAAGAGGTTCATCATGCTGAAGAAGAGGGGATTATCTTTCATTTTCTTACTCTTCCTATTAAAGTATTGGGTGATGATAAGGGTAATGTTAGCGGAATGGAATGTCTGAAGATGAAATTAGGTGAACCGGATGATTCGGGTCGAAAGAGACCTATTCCTATTCCCGTTTCTAATTTTGTAATCGAAGTAGATATGGTCATAGATGCCATCGGGACTTCTGCTAATCCCATTGTAGCTCGAAGCGCTACCGGAGTTGAGGTTAACCAGTGGGGTTATTTCATTATAGATGATAACACCAAAACTACTACCAAAGAAGGGATATTTGCCGGAGGAGATATTGTCAGAGGTTCGGCTACAGTAATCTCAGCAGTAGGAGATGGTAAAGTAGCAGCTCGGGCAATTAATCACTATCTTAATTCCGGAGGTAGTTTAAGGAAAAATAATAATCAGAATAATTTCAAAATAAGAAGGTAAATAATAAAGAAAATAGAATTTTGGTTTTAGTAAGAATTATATTTAAGTAGAATTAAAAAAATTATTTAGGAGGATTTTGTAAAATGTCTAAGGAAATGAACCCTTTTAAATTAGTACAAGCCCAATTTGATCATAATGCAGAATTACTTAATCTTGATCCTGCTTTGCGGGAATTTATGAGAGAGCCAGAAAGAGCTATGCAATTTACCATTCCGATAGATATGGATAATGGTACCACCAAAACATTTACCGGTTTTAGAGTCCAACATTCTACCGCTCGTGGGCCAGCAAAAGGTGGTCTTCGTTTTGCAGAAGATGAGACCATTGATATGGTAAAACAATTAGCAATGATGATGGCCTGGAAATGTGCGGTGGTGGATATTCCTTTAGGTGGAGGCAAAGGTGGAATTATTGTTGATCCCAGAAAATTGTCCGAAAGAGAAACAGAAAGACTTTGTCGTGGTTGGGTGAGAAAAGTTTATGATATAGTTGGTCCGGAAATAGATGTTCCTGCCCCAGATGTAGGCACTAATCCTCAGGATATGCTCTGGATAATGGACGAGTATGATACTATTAATAGAAATAGAAAACCCGGCTTTGTTACTGGTAAAGCAGTGGGAGTAGGTGGTTCACTGGGGAGAACAGAAGCTACTGGTTATGGTGTGGTTTACTGTATTCGAGAAGCATTAAAGAGGTTAGGTATTGATTTTAAAGGTACTACCGCTTCTATTCAAGGTGCTGGTAATGTTGCTCAATATACTTGTGAAAAATTCGTTCAATATGGTGGTAAAGCATTAGCCATATCTTGCTGGGATTCTAAAAACAAAAAAGCCTATACTTACAGTTGCGAAAAAGGAATTGACCCTAAAGACTTACTTGCTCCAGGTACTTTGGATAAATTCGGAACTATCGATCCAGAAAAAGCTAAATCTTTTGGCTGGAAACAAGAAGACGGAGATGCCTGGTTAAAGAAAAAGGTTAATGTTCTTATACCTGCTGCTTTAGGGCAGGCAGTTACTCAGGATAATGTAAATGATATCAATTTTGATACAGTTAAGATTTATGCAGAAGCAGCCAATACTCCTACTACTTTAGAAGCAGATGAAGTATTAAAAGCGGAAAATGTCTATATGATTCCTGACTTCATTTGTAATGCTGGTGGAGTAACCGTTTCTTATTTTGAAGAAGTTCAGAATAATATGAATTACTACTGGCCCAAAGATGAAGTTCTAGAAAAACTCGATTGTATTATGACTAATGCCTTCAACGCGGTAGCGGATTTGGCTGTCGAGAAAAAATGTTATACCCGTGATGCTGCTTATTTAATCGCGATTCAGCGTGTAGCGAAAGCAGTAGAAGGTAGAGGTTGGGTAAAACCTAAGAAATAGTATATCGTATATCGTATATCGTATATCGTGAAAAAAATAGAAGCCAGAAGCTAAAAATCGTATCTCGTTAAGAAATAGTTAGTTACCTTGTTAGCTGG
Organism: Atribacterota bacterium; assembly: GCA_038203565.1. Lineage (GTDB taxonomy): Bacteria > Atribacterota > Phoenicimicrobiia > Phoenicimicrobiales > Phoenicimicrobiaceae > Sediminicultor. The sequence continues at coordinate 23,186 of JBBRDV010000003.1, read as the reverse complement.
TTAAGAAAATAAGAGAGAGAAAAGTAGGGGCAGACCTTGTGTCTGCCCGTAATAAATATTGTGCTGTAGGGGTTCGATTTATCGAACCCGCCTGAAAAATTACCAAATAACTCGGGGCGAATAAATCCGCCCCCTACAAGAAAGATTTTAGAATATATATTCATCCTCTTTATTCCCTCTCCCCTTCGGCGGAGAGGGTTAAAGTGAGGGGGAAACAAACGCAATACGCATCACGAGATACGAGATACGAGATACGAAAAATGCTGGGAGAAGGTAATCAAAAGTGGATATATTTGCTTTAATAGGAGAGAGCGGAACTGGTAAAAGTCATAAAGCCTTATTAACTGCTCATAAATATAATATAAATTATATAATCGATGATGGTCTTTTAATAAGGAAAGATAAAATATTAGCTGGACATTCTGCAAAAAAAGATAAGAACAGAATTCAAGCTATTAGGACAGCTATTTTTGAGGAGACTTCCCATGCTCATGAAGTAATAGAGGTAATAAAAAAAGCTAAACCAACTAAAATATTGGTTATTGGAACATCGGTTAGGATGATTGACAAAATTATTAAAACTTTAGAATTACCACCTCCTAAAAAAATTTTACAGATTGGAGATATTTCCACTGACAAGGAAATTGAGGAAGCAAAATCCGTTAGATTAAAAGAAGGGAAACATGTTATCCCCTTGCCTGGGATTGAAATACAAAGAAAATTCCCGGTAAATATATTAGAATCATTGGAGATATTTTATAAGAAAAGATATAGTAAAAGGAAAATTGGTGAGAGAGCAATAGTAAGGCCGCCTTTTAGTTATTATGGGAAATTGTACGTTTCTGAAAATGCAATTTTAGATATAATTATTTATACACTTAAAGATTTTAAAGAAGTTGTAAAATTGGGTAAATCCCAAATCAGCATTAAAGAAGAAGGTATTCTAATAAATATTAGTTTAGTGCTTAGATATGGGGAAAATATTCCCCAAGTTGGATTAAAAATTCAAAAAAGCCTCAAAAAGGAATTAGAATATATAACCGGCATAAATGTCATTTCAATCAATATTTTTGTTTATAATTTAAAATACTAAACTCGTATATCGTATATCGTATATCGCGAAAAGAATAGTAGTTGGGAGCTAGAAACCAGTATTCAGAAATAAATAACGATATGTGATGAGTTTGGGCGGAGATTTTATTCATTAAACCCTTAAAAATAGATAGACATAGAAGTTTGTCCAAATAAATCTGAACGATATACGAAATACGATATACGAAATACGGAATTAAAGAGGTGTAAGATGTTGGATAAAGAAGAAATGAAAAAAATTAAACAATTAAAGAAAGAATGGGAAAATAATGTTGTACAGAAAACTCTTGAACGTTTTCCTGAAAGAAAAAATAAACTTGTTACCGGTTCAGGGAAAGAGGTTGAGCGTCTATATACTCCTGTAAATTTAGAAGGGTCTGACTATAACAAAGAGTTGAATTTCCCTGGGCAATACCCTTATACCCGTGGGGTACAACCCACTATGTATCGAGGCCGATTTTGGACTATGCGCCAATATGCCGGTTTTGGCACAGCAGAAGAATCTAATAAGCGTTATAAATACCTATTAGATCAAGGACAAACCGGATTAAGTGTTGCTTTTGACCTACCCACACAAATTGGTTATGATTCAGATCATACTATGTCATTAGGTGAAGTGGGAAAAGTAGGAGTAGCCATAGATTCTTTAAAGGATATGGAGATGTTATTTAATGGGATTCCTCTTGATAAAGTAAGTACTTCAATGACAATAAATGCTCCGGCAACTGTGCTTTTAGCCATGTACATAGCAGTAGCAGAAAAACAAGGAATTTCTCCCGATAAACTAAAGGGGACTATTCAAAACGATATATTAAAAGAATACATTGCTCGGGGAACTTATATCTTTCCTCCAGCCCCTTCAATGAGATTAATTACCAATATCTTTGAATTTTGTTTTAAAGAAATGCCTCTATGGAATACCATTAGTATAAGCGGCTATCATATCCGAGAAGCTGGAGCCACAGCAGTTCAAGAAGTGGCTTTTACTTTGGCAGATGGAATAGCTTATGTGGATGCCGCAATAAAAATCGGATTGAAAGTTGATGATTTTGCACCAAGATTATCTTTTTTCTTTAATGCTCATAATGATTTATTAGAGGAGGTAGCAAAATTTAGAGCAGCGCGAAGGTTGTGGGCTAAAATCATGAAAGAAAGATTTGGAGTTAAGAATGAAAAATCTTTAATGCTTAGATTTCATACCCAGACAGCCGGATGTACTTTAACTGCTCAGCAAGCGGATAATAACATTGCTCGAGTTACCATCCAGGCATTAGCGGCAGTATTGGGTGGCACCCAATCTCTCCATACAAATTCAAGAGATGAAGCTCTGGCTCTACCTGCTGAAGATTCGGTAAGGATTGCCCTTAGAACTCAACAAGTTTTAGCTTATGAAAGTGGGGTAACAGAAACAGTTGATCCGTTGGCCGGTTCCTACTATGTAGAAACCTTAACCAATGAAATTGAGAAACAAGCTTTAGAATATATTGAAAGAATTGATAAATTGGGTGGCGTTACTCAAGCCATTGAAAAAGGATTTATCCAGCAGGAGATCCAAAATAGTGCTTATCAATACCAGAAAGATATTGAAGAGGGTAAAAGGATAGTAGTAGGTGTTAATAAATTCAAGATAAACGAAGGATCACCAAAGGGTCTTTTGAAGGTTAATCCGGAAGTTGGCCGTAAGCAAATTGAGGAACTTAAGAAGTTAAAAGAGGAAAGAGACAACTATAAAGTAAAAGAAAATTTAAAATTATTAGAAAAGGCTGCTAAAACAGATGCAAATTTAATGCCTTTAATATTAGATTGTGTAAAATCTTATGCTACATTGGGTGAAATTTGTGATGTGTTAAGAAGTGTCTTTGGTGAATATAAAGAGTCTGTAAAGCTTTAAAAAGTGGAGGAATGAAAGAATGGAAGGAAAAAAAATTAGAGTATTAATAGCTAAACCCGGGCTTGATGGTCATGACCGAGGGGCAAAGGTTGTAGCAAGAGCCTTAAGGGATGCTGGGATGGAAGTAATTTATACTGGATTGCGACAGACTCCTGAGCAGATTGTGGAAACTGCTATCCAGGAAGATGTAGATGTTATTGGATTGAGTATTTTATCAGGAGCTCATACCCATCTTTTTCCCAAAATAATGGAACTTCTAAAAGAAAATAATATTGAAGATATAGTCGTTATTGGTGGAGGAGTAATCCCTGAAGAAGATATTCCTGAATTAAGAAAGGTGGGTATAGCAGGAATATTCACCCCGGGAACTGATACTCATGATATAATTAAGTTTATTCGGGAGAAAGTAAAATAGGGTAAATTAAATGGAAATTGTAGAAAAAATAACCAATGGTGACCGCAGAGCAGCTGCTAAGCTGATAACTTTAGTAGAAAATAACTTTAACCAAGCTCAAGAGATTTTAAAAAAGCTCTATAATTATACCGGAAAGGCCCTGGTAATAGGCTTAACCGGCCCCCCCGGTTCAGGGAAAAGCACTGTCACTGATAAAATTACCAAAATTTTACGTGGACAGGGAAAAACCGTTGGAATTATTGCCATAGACCCGGCTAGTCCATTTACCGGCGGCGCATTGTTAGGGGATAGAATTCGCATGCAGGATCTTAGTTTAGATAAAGGTGTTTTTATTAGAAGCATGAGTACTCGAGGGCATCTGGGGGGACTTTCTCAAGCTACCCAGGCAACGGTTAAGATATTAGATGCGCTGGGTAAGGATATAATAATTATTGAAACAGTAGGCGTAGGTCAATCAGAAGTAGATATAGTTAAAGTAGCTGATACAGTCGTATTGATAAGCATGCCGGGAATGGGAGACGATGTCCAGATTATAAAAGCCGGGATAATGGAAATAGGAGATATTTTTGTAATTAACAAAGCAGACAAAGAAGGTTGTGAACGTTTAGCTACTGAGATAGAAATGATGTTAGATTTAAATCAAAATAGCAGATGGCGTCCTCCGGTTCTAAAGACTATAGCTACAGACAATGTCGGTATTAAAAAACTTTTGGAAGAGATTGATCGACATATTAAATTTCTAAAGGAAAGTGGGGAGTTAGAACAAAGACGCCGGGATAGTGCCAAGAAAGAGATATTTGACCTTATTCGGGAACAATGGAAAGAAATACTTTCAACTTTTATTGATAACGGATTTTTAGATAAGATAGTAACTAAAATAGTAAAACGGGAAGAAGATCCTTATACTGCTGTAGAGAAATTGTCAAGTATATTAGTGCATTCTTATACACAGGGAGGTATAAAAAATGATAGAAAAGATTGATCATATTGGAATCGCGGTAAGAAGTATTGAAAAAACCAGTGAGCTTTTTAGCAACATACTGGGGTTGAAAGTTGCTGGCGAAGAGATTGTAGAAGAGCAGAAAGTTAAAGTTGCTTTTTTGCCTTTAGGTGATAGTGAATTAGAACTATTAGAATCCACTTCACCCGAGGGTCCGATTGCCAAATTTATTGAGAAGAAAGGTGAAGGGATTCAACATATTGCCTTTAGAGTTGATAATATCGAGAAAGCACTAGAGAAATTAAAAAAGGAAGGAGTTAGGTTAATTGACGAAAAGCCGAGGTATGGAGCAGGCGGAGCTAAGATGGCCTTCTTACATCCTAAGGATACTAATGGCATTCTAATTGAACTAAGTGAAAGAAATGAATAGAAAAAATAGAAGTCAGTAGTCAGAATCCAGAAACCAGAAGTTGTATTAAAAATTCTTCTGACTCCTGGATTCTGGATGCTTGATTACTTATAAAAAGACCAGAGAAAGGTGGTAAGATAAATTAATGAAATTATCAATTGATGAGTTAATGAAAAATTTAAGAGAAAGAGAAGAAAAAGTAAAAGCAGCTGGAGGAAAGAAAAGAATACAAGCTCAACATGAAAAAGGTAAACTTACTGCTCGGGAAAGGATTGACCTTCTTTTAGATAAAGATAGCTTTGTGGAACTTGATATGTTAGTTGAGCACAGATGTAGCAACTTTGGAATGGATAAAATGGAAGCGCCTGGTGAGGGAGTTATAACTGGTTATGGAACTATCGATGGAAGGTTGATTTATGTTTTTGCTCAGGATTTTACCGTTATGGGCGGTTCATTGGGGGAAATGCACGCTAAGAAGATATGTAAGGTAATGGATATGGCTATGAAAATGGGTGCACCATGTATCGGGATAAACGATTCTGGTGGAGCTCGCATTCAAGAAGGAGTAGATTCCCTAAGTGGTTATGGTCAAATATTTTATCGTAATACCATTGCATCAGGAGTAATCCCTCAGATATCAATCATTGCTGGTCCAGCTGCTGGAGGAGCAGTCTACTCTCCTGCCATAATGGATTTTGTATTTATGGTAAAGAATGTGGGTATAATGCATATTACCGGACCAGATGTGATTAAAGCAGTTACCGGAGAAGTAGTTACTTCCGAAAAATTAGGGGGAGCTATGACTCATAATAGGAAGAGTGGAGTGGCTCATTTTGCTGCTGAGAACGAAGAAGAAGTTTACCAAATGGTAAGAAAATTAATCAGTTATTTACCCTCTAATAATATGGAAAATACTCCCCAAATGGAATGTAATGATGATCCTAATCGGATGGAAGAGGCTCTTTTAAATATTGTACCTACAGATCCCAATAAACCTTATGAAATGAAAGATGTAATAAAATATATTGTGGATGAAGGAGACTTTTTTGAATCCCAATCTTATTTTGCAACCAATATGCTTACCGGGTTTGCCAGATTAAATGGCCAATCCCTAGGTATAATCGCTAATCAACCAAAAGTCTTAGCGGGCTGTTTAGATATTGATGCTTCTGATAAAGCTGCTCGTTTTATCAGATTTTGCGATGCTTTTAATATTCCCATCCTAACTTTAGTAGATGTTCCGGGATTTTTACCAGGGACTGCTCAAGAATATGGGGGGATTATCCGGCATGGAGCAAAATTGCTTTATGCTTATTCCGAAGCTACTGTTCCCAAAATTACTTTGATTGTTCGTAAATCTTACGGAGGAGCTTATCTGGCAATGTGTAGCAGGGATTTAGGAGCAGATCAGGTAATCGCCTGGCCTACAGCGGAAATTGCGGTAATGGGTTCTCAAGGGGCTGCTAATATCATCTTTAGAAAAGAAATTGAAAAAGCGGAAAATCCTGAAAAAGTTCGTCAAGAAAAGATTGATGAGTTTCAACTAAAATTTTCTAACCCTTATGAAGCGGCCAAACGAGGTTATGTTGATATGGTTATTGACCCTCGGGAAACCAGGCCACGTCTTATAACAACTTTTGAAATGCTATCTACAAAAAGAGAAAGTAGACCAGCAAAGAAACACGGTAATTTCCCAGTTTAAATTAGTATATAGTCGTTTGTGGTAGGGGCAGACCTTGTGTCTGCCCGAGATAAGTAAACGTAGAGCGAGCGTTTCAGCTGTCAAGAATAGATTCCCGCTTCCGCGGGAATGACATAAAAATGCGGAAATAACAGAAGTAGGGGCTTGATTTATCAAGCCCGCAAGAAAAATTATCGAAATAATTCGGGTCGAATAAATTCGACCCCTACAACAAACAATACAAAGAAAGTTTTAGGTTATGGTTTTTAGCTTTTAGCTTTTAACTATATATTATTCACTAACGACTAACGACTATTAAAGAAGGAGGATAGAATAAATATGTTTGAAGGTATCAATGGAGCTATACAGATAGCAATTATAGATATGATTTTAGTATTTGCAGTTCTGGGTGGATTAGCTTTAGTTATGGTATTATTAAAGAATATCATAGGAATTAACGAAACAAAGAAGACAACTAAGGAAACTATGATTGTCCCTCCAACAATAAGTACTGTCAAAATAAAAGAAAAAGAAGAAGTTGAAGGCAAATTAGTAGCATTAATTACTGCAGCGGTAGCTACATGTTTAGAAAAACCGAAAAGTAAATTTAAAATACTGAGTATTAAAAAATATCAAACATCTTTGATTACTCCCTGGGCTGCTATGGGGAGACAAGAATTAAGGTTAGAAAAAAGATAATAAATATTAATATTGAAGAAAAAGGAGAAGAGTAAGTAAAATGAGAAAATTTCAAATTAAAGTAGACGGTAAAGTATATGAAGTAGAAGTAGAAGAAGTAGGAGGAAATGAATCATCAGCGGGAACTATTTCTGTTCCTCAATCGGTTGCAACTAAAATAAAGGAAGAGCCGGCAAGTCAAAAACTAGTTAAGCCTTCATCTAATCCAGCTCCTTCCAAAGCACCAACTGCAGCGGTAGCTGGAGAAGAAGTAGTAGCACCTATGCCGGGTAAGATACTCCAGCTAAAAGTATCGGAAGGAGATATTATAAAAGAGGGAGATACTTTATTAATCTTAGAGGCAATGAAGATGGAAAATGAAATTATAGCCAATGTTTCTGGAAATATAAAAAAAATAAATGTAGCCGCAAATGATATGGTAGATACTGGCGATGTCTTAATGGTAATAGGTTAGAATAGAAAGGAGAATTTAAATGGATCTTTTAATGAAAGTCCTTTCCTTATTTACCCTTTCAGGATTTGCTGAACTTACTGTAGGTAATATAATAATGCTTATTGTGGGTGGAGTATTATTGTATTTTGCCATCGTAAAGAAATGTGAACCCTTACTTCTTGTACCTATCGGCTTTGGAGCAATATTAGTAAATTTACCCATAACCGGAATAATGGAAGAGGGCGGTCTTTTATATTTTATTTCGTGGGGAATAAAACATGAAGTATATCCCTGTTTAATATTTCTGGGGATTGGAGCAATGACTGATTTCGGTCCTTTATTAGCCAATCCGATAACCTTCCTTTTGGGTGCAGCTGCTCAAGTAGGTGTATTTATAGCTTTAATTGGGTCAGTGCTTTTGGGATTTAATATACAGGAAGCAGCTTCTATAGGAATTATTGGCGGAGCAGATGGACCAACCGCAATCTATCTTACCGTTAAAATGGCTCCTCAATTACTGGGAGCTGTAGCGGTGGCGGCATATTCTTATATGTCATTGGTTCCTATAATTCAGCCTCCCATAATGAAATTATTAACTACCATAGAGGAAAGAAAAATAGTGATGAAACAACTAAGGCCAGTATCCCGGTCAGAGAAGATAGTCTTTCCCATTATTTCGACTGTTTTAATCGGCCTTTTATTACCAGCTTCGGTCCCCATTATCGGGATGTTAATGCTGGGAAACTTATTTAGAGAAAGTTTAGTAGTGGACAGATTATCTAAGACAGCTCAAAATGAATTAATCAATATCGTCACCATATTTTTATCTACTTCTGTAGGAGCAACCATGCAAGCTGAATATTTTTTGACCGTTAATACTATTAAAATAATAATCTTAGGTTTAATCGCTTTTGGTTTTGGGACAGCCGGGGGAGTTTTATTTGCTAAATTATTAAATAAAATTACCGGGGGAAATATTAATCCTTTGATTGGCGCTGCCGGAGTGTCGGCTGTACCTATGGCTGCCAGAGTGGTTCAGAAAGTAGGCAGGGAAGCAGATCCAAGAAATTTTTTATTAATGCATGCTATGGGTCCTAATGTAGCAGGAGTAATAGGAACCGCAGTTGCTGCTGGAGTGATGTTGACTTTATTACAATAAAATTTTGTATCGAGTATATCGTATATCGTGAAGAAAATAATAATATGTGATGAGTGATGTGCAGGGGTTTGATTTATCAAACCCGTAAAAATCGGGGCGGATAAATCCGCCCCCTACCCTTTTTACATATGTTATATATCAATATTCGCAATATTTAGTTTTTTATAACGCAGGTTTTAGCCTGCGTTGTTTATATATAGAATTCGATTTATTCATCGAATAGAGTATTAAAATTACTCAAGGAGGTTTTGATTTAAATTTATGGGAGAAAATGCAACATTAATAAAAATAGCAGATTCTGATATAAAAATAATAAATGACAGTGCTTTAGAAGGAAACATTTCTTTAAAAAAAGACAATACTCCCCAGGATATACTTTTAAAAGAAAAATCACAGCTAAAAAAACCGCTTAAAATTACAGATACAACATTAAGAGATGCCCAACAATCATTAATAGCTACTCGGATGACTATCGAGGAGATGGTGCCTATCTGTGATAAATTAGACGCAGTGGGATTTTATTCCATGGAAATCTGGGGAGGGGCTACTTTTGATAGTTGCCTGCGGTTTCTTAATGAAGACCCTTGGGAGCGATTGAGAATTTTAAGAAAGCATCTTCCTAATACTAAGCTTCAAATGTTATTACGGGGACAGAATATATTAGGTTATAAACATTATTCTGATGATGTGGTAACCGAATTTATAAAAAGAGCAATAGCTAATGGATTAGACATTATCCGCATTTTTGATGCTCTGAACGATATTCGTAATATGGAGACTGCTTTTAAAGTGGTTAAATCAGAGGGTGCTCATATTCAAGGAGCTGTCTGTTATACTATAAGTCCAGTTCATACCCATGATGCCTTCGTAAAAATGGCTCAAGAAATGGAGCAGATGGGAGCAGATTCGATTTGCATAAAAGATATGGCCGGCTTAATTTCTCCTTATGAAGCTTTTGCTTTAATTAAAGCTATTAAAGAAGTTGTCTCAATACCCCTTCAACTGCATTGTCATTTTACTAGTGGAATGGGGATGATGGCTTACTTAAAAGCTGTAGAAGCTGGAGTAGATGTGGTAGATACAGCGATATCTTCTTTAGCTCTTCAAACCTCCCAACCTGCCGTGGAACCTTTGGTGGAAACCTTGAGAGGAACATCTCGTGATACCGGGTTAGATTTGAAATTAGCCTATGAAATTGCCGCTTACTTTAAAAAAGTGAGAGAAAATCACAAAGATATGGAATCAAATATTCCAGGAATTGATACTCAAGTATTAACTTATCAGATTCCGGGAGGAATGCTGTCTAATTTATCTGTTCAACTAAAACAACAGAAAGCTGAAGATAAATATGAAGAAGTTTTGAAAGAGATTCCGCAAGTTCGAAAGGAATTAGGCTATCCGCCACTGGTTACTCCTACCAGTCAGATTGTAGGAACTCAAGCGACCTTAAATGTTATTTTAAAGGAACGTTATAAGATGATTCCGGAAGAAGTTCGTAAATATATTAGGGGATTTTATGGTCGGCCGCCTGCTCCTATTGACCCAAAAATTTTTAAGAAGGCAAAGATTAATAAAAGTGATATAATTAAATGCCGACCTGCTGATTTATTAGAACCTTCTATTGAAAAAGTTAAAAAGGAAGCACCATATTTTACCGAAAATATAGAAGATATTTTATCTTATATTTTATTTCCGGAAGTAGCCAGAGATTTTCTGAAGAAGAAAATTGCTAAAAAATATCACTTAGGTATTGAAATATTAAATGGTAACAATAATTATGATGAAGAAGGATATGGCGTATAAAGCAGTATCGAGTATCGAGTATAAAGTATATAGATAAGAAAGCGGAGAATAGTGTTTGCTTTTGTTTTTATATTCTTTTTTCTTTAGTTTTTCAAACTCGATACTTTTTTATCAGCATGAACTTCAGTACGGTTAGTTAAATAATAAAGAAGAATGCTACTTTTTTTCCATCTTTTCTTTTTCTTTCTTAACTCGATACTCGATACTCGATACTATATTTTTACCGATTGTTTTTTACTTCTTATTACAAATATGCTAAAATATTTTCAGTTTACCAGATATTGAGTGAAGGAAAAGGAGATATCATTGTGCTTAAAAAATCTTATTCGGTTTTGATTTTTTTTATTATTATCGCTTTAGTAGTTGCCGGGATTATTACTTTTCATCGTTCCCGCTTAGAGAGTAATTTTAAACAAGTAGAATTGGTAATGAGCCTGAATGAATTACGAGAATTATCTTATCAGGAAGGCCATGATGAAATTGAACTGTTGGCTAAAATAAAACACTCCGGGATTAATTCAATAGCCATTCATGAAGATATCCTGGAAAATCTCGTTTTTTCTGGAAAGATACTCTATTTTTCTAATGAAGAACTTAATAAATTAAATTTCTTCTTAAGATCGATTGATCCCTTTGAAAAATTTCAACCTTCGCCAGGAGAAGCTTATATTATATTCAATGATAAAAATGATTATCTTCGTATAAAGGAAAATTTACAAAGACAATTAGGCGAAGATTTAGTAAGAGATCTTGGTTTTCTTCCTTATATAGGTTTAAAAGTGAAAGGGAGTGAAGAAAAACTTGCTGATTTAGGTTTAGGATTTTCAGAAGAAGATATTGAGCTGGTAAGAAATTTGGGCTTTCAGGTCATTTTACGTCTTAAAAATTTTCCTCAAATTAATAAGGAAGATGTAGAGTTTAAATTTAAAGAAAGTGATAAGGCCGGAAAGATTTCGGGAATAATTTTTGATGGGGAAACAGCTTTAGGTTACCCTTCAAAAGAAAACTTAATTCATACCGCAGAACTTCTAAAATTAAAAGAATATTCTTTCGGAATTATAGAATTTGCTGATCAAAAAGGGATTGAAACAGTCGCTCATCAAGCAAGCGAATTAGCAGCCAGAGTTCATAGTATTACCAAAGAAGAAATGGACATTATTTCTAAACAAAAAGCCACAGAAAGATGGATTAGGGCAGCTAAAGAAAGAAAGGTGAGGATTTTTTATATTAACCCTTTTATGAAGTCTGATTCTGATCTTATCGAGGAAAATTTAGCTTATATTACAACCATAAAAGAAGAGTTGAAAGCTAATGGTTTTAAGACAGGAAAAGCCAGTATTCTTTCTGCTCCCTACCAAGAACCAAAAATATTTATTCTTTTATTAATCCTGGGAGTTATTTCCGGGGGATTAATCCTCTTAAAAAAAGTTTTCAACTTAAAAAAATATCAAGAATATTCTCTGTTATTTTTAGGAATCTTATTTTCTCTATTCCTCTTCTTTTTAAATCGAGAAATATTTTTAATAAAATTGATGGCTTTACTGGCAGCTATAATATTTCCTACTTTGGCAATCATTAATAACGAAAGGTATTTTTTGGGAAATAATAATTCTAAATTTAAAGATGACCAAGATTTTTCTAAAAATAATCCCAGTTTTAATGAGATGATAAAAAAGGTTTTATCCGGATTTTTCAGGATAATTTTAATTTCTTTATCCGGCGCTCTTTTAATAGCAGCTTTATTAAGCAATAATAAATTTATGTTGGGGATAGAACAGTTTAGCGGAATAAAGATTTCTTATCTGGTTCCGCTTCTTTTGGTCCTGGCAATAATGTGGTTAAAGGTGAATAAGGGAAAATTAATGATTTTGGAAAATATCAAGAAGCCCATCCTGATTGAACATGTAATTATAATGGTTTTCTTTGCGTTATTTTTGGTAATCTATATCTCTCGTTCAGGGAATTTTTCTTTTCTCCCTGTTTTGAGTATTGAGGAGAAGATAAGGATCTTCTTAGAAAAGACTTTAATTGCCCGACCCCGAAATAAAGAGTTTTTAGTCGGTTATCCCGCTCTATTATTAGCGATAAGTATGAATTACTTAAAAATAAAAGAATTTAAGATTCCGATAATTGTTGTTGGGACTATAGGTCCGGTTACTTTAATTAATACCTTCTGTCATATTCACACTCCCTTTTTATTTTCAATGTTACGCACCTTTAATGGAGCATGGTTAGGCCTGGTACTAGGATTGATAGTAGTTATTGTATTTTATTATCTGGTAAAAATATTTAGGAAAAGAATTAACTATGAAAAAGTCTAAAACCATGGTAAAGATAATGATCTCCGGTTATTATGGTTTTGATAATACCGGAGATGAAGCCATTCTTAAATCTATGGTTGGAGCCTTTAAAGAAAAGATACCTCAAATAAAGATAACAGTTCTTTCCCATAATCCTTTGCAGACCTCCCGAACTTATCAGGTAAAAGCCATAAACCGGCTGCACCTAATTAGCATTATGTGTTGTTTGCGAAATGTTAATCTTTTTATTAGCGGGGGTGGGGGATTGCTCCAAGATTCAACCGGAAAAGGCTGGAGCATATTATATTACTTGGGGTTGATATTGGTAGCAAAAATAGTCAAAGTGCCGGTTATGATTTATGCCCAGGGTATCGGTCCGGTAAATAAGCAGATTAACAAAAAGTTAATGAAGTGGATTTTAAATAATGTTGATTTAATTACCGTAAGAGATAACTCCTCTAAAGAATTACTAGAAAATTTAGGAGTGGTGAAACCATCAATATATGTAAATTCTGATCCCGTCTTTTTGTTAAAGAAAAAAAATATTAACCATACCATAGATAGTTATCCTTATATTCAGGAATTGATTAATGAAAGTAGTCGTCCCTTAATCGGGGTTTCGGTTAGAGAATATAAAAACTATGGATCAGATTTAATAAGAATATTTGCCCAAGTAGCTGATTATTTAATTAAAAATTACCAGGCAAAAATAATTTTTCTTCCCTTTAAATTTGATGAAGATGTGCATATTAGTGAAGAAATATTATCTTTAATGAAGAATAAGGCCGAGGTATTAAAAATAAAACTTGAGCCTGAAGAATTACTTTCTATTCTGTCTCGATTATCTTTGCTGGTTGGGGTGAGACTTCATTCAATTATATTTTCCAGTATGGCTAATATTCCTTTTATAGCTTTTAATTATGATCCTAAAGTGAAATATTTTGTAGAAGATTTGGGATTGCCTGAGTTGCTGTTAGAAATAGATGAAGGTATCTCTTTAAAAAATATTCAAGAAAAGATAGAATATGTTAGAGAAAATAATGATAAGATAAAAGATATTTTACTCAAAAAAGTAAATAATTTAGAAGAAAAAGCTCTTGCTAATAATGAATTAGTTTATAAATTTTTAAAACCATAGCCTTTGAGGTTACTATTTAATATGATTAGAATGTTTCATGTATATAAAAATTATCCCAATAAAATTCAGGCCTTACGAGATATCAATATCCATATAAAAAAGGGTGAATTTGTTTTTTTAGTAGGTGCTACCGGGGCAGGGAAAAGTACTTTTCTAAAATTGATTTACCGGGGGATTGTTCCTACCAAGGGACAGGTAATTGTCGATGGGATAAATATAGCTCGACTTAAGCCCGGTTACATACCTTATCTGAGGCGGAACATAGGCATTGTCTTTCAAGATTTTAAATTACTGTATGATAGAATGGTATATGAAAATATTTCCTTTGGTTTAAAGGCGATTGGAGCAACTAATTTTGAGATAAGACAGCAAGTTAAGAAGGTCCTTAATTTAGTAGGACTGGAAAATAAAAGGAAGGTAAAACCACATTTATTATCTGGAGGAGAGCAGCAAAAATTATGTATTGCCCGGGCTATTGCTAACGAACCATTAATATTACTTACCGATGAACCAACTGGTAATTTAGATCCTTACACTTCCTGGGAGATTATGAAACTTCTATTTCATATAAACATACGGGGGACTACTATTATAATGGCTTCCCATGATAAACTTATGGTAGATAAAGCTAAGAAGCGGGTAGTGAGGTTGGAGCGAGGACGAATAATAGAAGATACCCAAAGAGGGATATATTAAGATGATTTTTGAGAATATAGGATTTTATTTTAGAGAAGCTTTACTCAGTTTTAGAAGAAGTGCTTTAATGAGTATAGCAGCAATATTAAGCATCACTACAATTTTACTTATTGTTGGTGTCTTTCTATTAATATCTGTAAATTTAAATCTTTTTTTAGAAAATTTAGAATCTCAATTAGAGATTATAGTTTATTTAGAAGATAATATTCCCAAGGTTGAGCTAGACAATTTAAAAAGCAACATCACCTCAATAGATGGGATAAAAGAGGTAAAATTTATATCTAAAGAGGAGGCTTACCAGCGTTTATCAAAAGATTTGGGAGCACAAAAGGATATACTCGGTGCTATTGAAGTAAACCCGCTTCCTGCTTCTTTTGAGGTACAGATAAAAGATCCTAAAACGATTGAGCAAATTGCTAATCAGATAACTAAGTTTGAAAAAGTAGAAGAAGTTGAATACGGCCGGGAAACAGCTGGAAGATTGCTAAATTTTACTTATATATTTAGGAGAGCGGGAATGTTAATATTAGCTCTTCTGGTTTTTGCTTCTATTTTGATTATATCTAATATAATAAAAATCACTGTATATGCCAGAAGAAATGAAATTGAAATAATGAGCTTAGTTGGAGCTACTTCCTGGTTTGTTAAGTGGCCCTTTATAATTGAGGGCTTTTTGCAGGGCTTTATCTCAAGCGTTCTTTCCACCATAATTTTATATAATTTTTATTTTTTTGCAATAAATAAAGTACATCAAGCCATTCCTTTTTTGCCATTAGTGGTGGACAATGTAGATTTGTTACCCATAGGTATAGCCATTGTACTGTTAGGGAGTTTAGTGGGAATTTTAGGGAGTATGTTTTCAGTAGGAAAATATTTAAATGTATGAAAAGAGATTAGTTTTAATAAATAAGAAAATATTTCCTATTTTTATATTGATTTTAACCTTCATCTTATTTGTTGTGATTTTTAGTTATGGTGATAGTAGTGGAGACAATAGTCAAAAGATAAACGAGGAAAACCAGAGATTAAAAAAAATAGAACAACAGATTAAAAGTGTTAAAGAGGAAATTGATAATTTACAAAAAAAAGAAATTGGTTATTTAGAAACACTTCATAAAATAGAAAAACTTTTACAAGATGCAGGGAAAGAATTGCAAACTATAGAAAAAGATTTAGAGCTTGTTCAAAAAGGGATAAAAACAGCAAAAGATGAAGTTGTTATTGAAAAAGAAAAGCTAAAGGAAAAGACTAAGCTATTAGAAAGCAGATTAAGGGAGATATATAAACACAGTCTAACTGGTTACCTGGAAATTATATTCAATAGTCAAAGCTTTTCTGATTTTCTTACACGGTTCAGATATATAAAAAATATTTTGTCTTTAGATGCCAAAGTGATTAACGATATTCGCCAGCAGATGAAAAAAATAGAAGAAAATAAAATAAACCTGGAGAACAGGGAAGAGATATTAAGTTTGTTAAAAAAAGAGGTAGAGAAAGAGAAAGAAAATATTGAGTTTTCTATTAAAGCCAAAAAGTCCATCATTGATAAGATAGACTCTCAAAAAGAAACATACCTAAAGTCTTTAAAAGAGTTAGAGCAATCTTCTCAAGAAATAAAGAATATAATAGAAAGAATTTATAAGCAGCAGGAAGAGGAATCTAAAAAGACTTCCCCAAAGGAAGTCCCAACGGTTGCCCTGCAACCTAAAAAGGGAATTTTAGCCCTACCTATTCAGGGTAAATTAATTTCCGGGTATGGAAGACAAAAAAATATTGAATTTAATACTGATACTTTTAATTCTGGAATAGATATTAGCGCCCCCCTTGGGGAGGTAGTTCGTGCAGCCGGTTCAGGAGAGGTAATTTATACTGGAAATATAAAAGGATATGGGCAGATAATAATTATCGATCATGGTGGAAGGACTACTACTCTATATGCTCATCTTTCTAAAATTTTAATAGATATTGGAGACAAAGTGAAAAAGGGACAATCTATAGGTCAGGTGGGTGATAGTGGCGGCGTTTCTTCCACCAGGCTGCATTTTGAAGTTAGGGTGGAAGGCAAACCTACTGACCCTATGAATTGGCTATAAATATAAACATTCTAAAAAATTGGACGGTGAAAATTTTGATAAATATAAAAAGAAAGAGAATAATTACTTTAATTTCGATTTTTGTATTGGTTTCTATAATAAGTGGATTTTTATTTTACAACGTTCGGGCAAATGGAAAGACTAACCAAGAGGAAATCTTTGATAACTTAGAGCCTTTCTTTGAAGCTTTAAATTTGGTAAGATTTGAATACATAAAGAAGGATATAGATTTAGATAAAGTGGTTCAGGGGGCTATAAAAGGTATGCTTAAAGCCCTTGATGACCCTTATACTCGTTTCATGGACCCTCAAGCACTTAAAAGGGAGCAGGAAGATATGTTTTTAGGTCGTTTTGGAGGGTTAGGGATAATTATCTCTATGAAAGATGATCAATTAACTATAATTTCTCCCATTGAAGATACCCCAGCTTATGAAGCAGGAATAAAAGCAGGAGATAAGATATTAGAGATTGATAGAAAATCAACAGAAGGAATGGGGGTAGATGAAGCAGTTGATATTTTAAGGGGGGAGAAAGGAACCGAAGTTATCTTAGGAATTAAGAGAGAAAATGTAGAGGAAATTTTAGAAATTTCCATAATTCGAGATATAATCGAGGTTAAAGCAGTAAAAAAGGAAGTAATGGGTAAGAACAATAACCTTGGGTATGTCCGAATTACTACTTTTAATGTGAATACTAAACCTGAATTAGAAGAAGTCTTAAATGAATTTAAAAAAGATAGTAATATTCATGGGATTATTCTCGATTTACGCAATAATCCGGGAGGATTATTGGATAGTGCTATAGAGGTGGCCAGTAAATTCATAAAAGTAGGGCCGATCGTTCATATCAAAGATAGAAATGGGATAGTAGCTACTATAGAATCCAAAGGGAACAAATACCCCGAATGGCCTTTATTCATATTGGTTAATGAGGGTAGTGCAAGTGCTTCGGAAATTGTAGCTGGAGCAATTCAGGATACTGGAAGAGGAAAGTTGTTGGGGGAAAAAACATTTGGCAAGGGAGTAGTCCAGCAAGTCTTTAATCTTTATGATGGCTCAGGAATTGCAATTACCACTTCTGAATATTTTACCCCTAACGAGCGGTCAATAAATCATATTGGGATTGAACCGGATATATTAGTAGAACCAGCAGCAGAAGGTGATGAACAGGATATGCAATTAAATAAGGCGATACAGTTACTGGAAGAGGAATTAAAATAGTGTATCGCATATCGTGAAGAAAACAGGGGTTAGAAATTAAATAACTAACCAACCAAATTGAAAGGAATTTTATTTTGAAAAAGAGCCAAAGAGAAATTATAAATATTATTGCCTTAGTAATTATTTTGGTCATAGCTTTTAGTATTTCTAATTTATTCAATAAGTCTATTAAGGAAGAAAACAACCTTCATAATACCCAAAATACTGTCCTAACCACTACTAATACAATAGAGTTAGAAGTAAAGGAATCTGAAGAAACTACTTATGACAGCGAACAATATACAGATTTAATAATTAATGATTTGGCCTATTCAGAGGAAGAGATAAGCTTTTCACCTAAAGCAGCTTTTATAATAGATGATTTAGGATATGAAACAGAAGTGGCGAAGAAAATGATGGAATTAGAATTTCCTGTGGCACTATCTATATTACCTTTTCTCCAGTATTCTGAATTTATTGCAGAAGAAGGCAGAAAAAATAATCAGGAAATTATGTTGCATCTACCCATGGAACCCAGTAATTCTTCTGCTAACCCCGGACCTGGCGCTATTAAATCCTATATGTCGGAAGAAGAAATTAAACAAGCTGTAAGAGACTGCATTTTAAATTTCCCTTATATTATAGGGGTTAATAATCATATGGGCTCAAAGATTACCGAAAATAGAGAAATAATGGAGATAATTTTAAAAGAGATTAAAGGATATAACTTATTTTTCATAGATAGTATAACCACTAAGGATTCTATTGCCTATGAAGCAGCCCAAGAGATGGAAATTAAGTCTGCGATAAGGTCAGTCTTTTTGGATAATGAGAACGATATGGAATATATTAAAAGACAGATGTTGAAAGTTCAAGAGACTGCCTTAAGAGAAGGAGAGGCTATTGCTATTGGCCATAGCCGTATAAATACCTTTTATGTATTGAAGAGGATGATTCCTGAATTGATTAAAGCTGGTATAGAAATAGTCCCGGTGTCAGAATTAGTTAAATAAAATTTCCTATTCACCCCACCTTGACAGATTTATAGAATGATAAATATTTGTAGGACAGGCGTCCCCCGTTTTCACGAGGGCAGGCCCGATTGTCCTAATTTCTAATTGATAAATAATTGTGTTATTAATGCTTTTGTATTATAATAATCTTGTTTCTTATAAAAAATAGTGCATAGCGTTTAGTACTATTCACTAACGACTAATTAATGGTGAGAGAAAGAATGGAAGACAAAAAAATACGGGTTAGGTTTGCCCCTAGTCCAACTGGATATTTACATATTGGAGGAGCCCGAACGGCTTTATTTAATTGGCTTTATGCCAGACATTATAATGGGACTTTTGTTTTACGTATTGAAGATACCGACCAAGTAAGGTCTACTGAAGAAGCAGTAAATGTGATACTGGAAGGCATGAAATGGTTAGATTTAAATTGGGATGAAGGACCCGGGAAAGGCGGGGAATATGGTCCCTATTATCAGATGAAGCGCTTACACATTTATCAGGAATATACGGAAAAACTTTTAAAAGATAAAAAAGCGTATCATTGTTATTGTACCAGAGAAGAACTGGCTAAAAGTAGAGAAAAGCAGGCAAGAGAAAATAAATCTCTTAAGTATGATAGACATTGTTTTAACCTTAGTGAGGAGGAGAAGAAAAGATATGAAGCAGAAGGTAGAAAACCGGTCATAAGATTGAAAATTCCTGCCAAGCAAATTGCCTTTGATGACCTATTAAGGGGGGAAGTAACTTTTGACGGCGGGCTGTTAAGTGATTTTGTAATTATGAAATCAGACGGAATTCCTACTTATAATTATGCGGTAGTCATTGATGATTCCTTAATGGAGATTACCGACGTTATGAGAGGAGATGACCATATTTCTAATACTCCTAAACAGATAGTAATATATGAAGCCTTGGGATTTGATGTGCCAAAATTTGCTCATATCCCTATGATTATGGGGCAAGATCACACCAGGCTGAGTAAACGTCATGGAGCTACTTCGGTTATGGAATATAAAAAGATGGGTTATATCCCGGAGGCAGTAGTGAATTATATTACTCATTTAGGTTGGTCTTCTGGCGACGAAAGGGAGATATTCACAAAAGAAGAATTAATTAAAGAGTTTAGTTTAGATAAAATTTCCAAACATGCGGCTGTTTTTAGTATGGAAAAACTAAATTGGTTTAATAGTGAATATTTGAAGATTATGTCTATCGATTCCCTAACCAAAATGCTTCTTCCCTTTCTTAAGGAGGCCAATTATATTGAAAATGAAGAAGGTCTTTTTCCGGTAAAAAATGAGTACATAGAAGAAGTAGTAAAATTAATGCAGGGAAGGTTTAAGAATTTCTCTCAATTTATCGACTATGCGGATTATTTTTTTGTGGATAAAATAGATATTGAACCTCAAGCTTTTGATAGTGTATTAAGCGAAGAAGGTGTATCAGGTATTTTGCAGGCTTTAAAGGAAAAGCTTTCTTTCCTTGAATATTGGAATGAAGAAAGTATTGAAAATGCAGTAAGAGAAGTTGCCTCTTCTTTACAAATAAAAGGCGGTCAAATAATCCATCCTACTCGGGTTGCGCTTAGCGGTAAAAAAGTAGGTCCTGGTTTGTTTGAAGTGATGGTAGTATTAGGTCAGGACAAAACTGTTAAACGTTTAAAAGAAGCTATAGAAAAAATGGAAGAAGTGAAAAAGTAATCAATTAGACTTTTCAAATAACACGATTTAGTATAAAATAAAAAAAGAAAAGATTATTATAGAGTTGAGGGATCGTCTAGTGGTAGGACACCAGACTCTGGATCTGGGAGCGGTGGTTCGACCCCACCTCCCTCAGCCATTCCATTATAGTTATAATATTAAATTAATTTATTGATAATAGGCGCAATCGAATAGTGGTTAATTCAGCTGGCTCTCAATCAGCAAACGGGGGTTCAATTCCCCCTTGCGCTACCAATTTTTTAAGTAAAATATAGATTTAATTTGAGCAGGAACTACCTACCTGCTTTTTTAATATCAACAGTAATCCATAAAAGAGAATTAAAATAACTAAAATTATATTGATATTGTTGAAGAGAAATATTGTATTAAATGGTAAAATTGACAAGATAAAAGAGGGATAAAAGTGAACAATAACGAGATTTTTTTAAGCAAAGAAGGCTTGAAGAATTTAAAAGAAGAAATAACGTATTTAGAGTCAGCAAAAAGAAAAGAGATACAAGAAGAGATTAGCCGGGCATTAGAATATGGAGATATAACCGAGAATGCAGAGTATAATATAGCCTCAGAAGCTCAGCGTATGAACGAAATAAATATTGTTAGGTTGAAACAGAAGTTAAGCCGGGCAAAAGTAGTAGAAGATGATTGTTATTCAGAGGGGATTGGTATCGGCACAACTCTAAAGCTGAAGAATTTAGGTTCTGGGGAAGAAATTGAATATATCTTTGTACCGGATGACCAAATAGATTTCACTCATAACAAGATATCTATAAGTTCTCCCTTAGGACGGGCATTTTTAGGTCACCAGGAAGGAGAAGAAGTTGAGATTGAAGTTCCTATTGGAATATTAAGATACAAAATATTAAAAATTTTAAAATGAAAACCAAAATATTAGAAATAAATCCCAAAAGAATAAATTTTGCTAAGATAAAAACAGCTGCAGAAGAAATAAAAAAAGGTAACTTGGTGGCTTTTCCTACTGAGACAGTCTATGGATTGGGGGCAGATGCCCTCAATGAGAAAGCGGTTGCGAAAATATTTCAAGCCAAAGGAAGACCATTTAATGATCCTTTAATTGCTCATATTGCCGATATAAAAGAATTGTATAGATTGTCCAAGCAAGTTCCCCCGGTAGCTTTAAAATTAGCTAAAGTATTTTGGCCGGGGCCCCTTACCTTAGTTCTAAAAAAATCTGAATTAGTTTCTGGTATTGTTACTGCCGGTTTAGATACGATTGCAATAAGAATACCGGCGGATAATATTGCCTTAAGCTTAATTAGAGAAGCCAAAACTCCCATAGTAGCTCCCAGTGCCAATCTTTTTGGAAGGCCAAGCCCCACTACTGCTCAACACGTAGCCGATGATTTAGACGGTAAAATAGAGATGATTATTGATGGAGGAAAAACTAAAGTAGGGGTAGAATCTACTGTTCTCGATATAACCGCTAAACCTTTTCAGGTACTGAGGGCAGGGGGGATATCAGTGGAAAAATTAAAAGAAGTAATTGGCCAGGTAAAAATATGTAAGGAGTTAGAAGAGGGTTTTCGTTCTCCAGGAATGCTAAACAGTCATTATTCTCCTCAAGCAAAACTAATTTTAGTGGAAGGAAAAGGGGAATCCGAGGTAGAAGAAGTTCGTCAGTTGGCTTCTGAATATAAGGTAAAAGGATTTAAAGTGGGGATAATGGCTAAAGGAGAAAATCAACACGAATATAATGGATTTGAGGTTAAGGTTATAGGTAAGGGTGCCGAATTAGAGACATGTGCGGCAAATCTCTTCGCTATTTTAAGAAGTTTTGATAAAGAAGGGTTTGAAATTATTATTACCGAAGGATTAGAAGAGCGGGGCTTGGGTCTTGCTATTATGGAGAGATTAAGAAAAGCAGCTGCCACTAAATAAAATTTGACAGAGACGAAAGAGTATGCTAATATTTTAAAAAATGTTAAGGAGTAGGTAAGGTGGCAATAAATAGAGAATTTACTAAATCGATAAATTCCTTTGATTTTTATTACTATTACTATTATTCCACCGATGTTTATGCCTTAACATCTTAGAAGTAAAAAATAAGATATCATAGGCATAGACATCGGTTTTATGCCTATGATATCTTTATATGTTTATATATAAAGGTCATAGGTTTTTTAAATTCCTATGGCCTTTTTTATTTTGTCGAAATAAATTTAGCAAAAGAGGTGAGAATATGCTGGTAAGAGGAATAAGAGGAATAAGAGGAGCGATAACTGTAAATAGCAATACTAAAGAAGAGATTATAGAAATCACCAAAGAATTGCTGATTACTTTACAGAAAGAGAATAATTTTAAGATCGAAGATATAGTAAGTGTTTTTTTTAGTGCCACCTCTGATTTAAATGCTGCCTTTCCGGCTCAAGCAGCACGAGAATTAGGCTGGGATAGAGTCCCTCTTTTCGATATGCAAGAAATCGAAGTTCCAGGGAGCTTGCCAAAATGTATTCGAATATTAATCCAGATAAATTGCCAAAAAA
>JBBRDV010000002.1:0-80439 GCA_038203565.1 Atribacterota bacterium | reverse complement strand
CCGTGTGCTCCGGCGGCAGGAGCCATAGTATATTCGTCCATGCCGGTTATTTCACAGAGTAATTTATTTAAGTCATAAGCAATCTCTAAACAACCCTGTACCGTTTCTTCGGGGGCGAAAGGGTGTGCATAGATAAAATTACTTAGCGAGGCTAATTTCTCATTAATTTTGGGATTATATTTCATAGTGCATGACCCTAAAGGATAAAAGCCATCGTCGAGGCCATAATTTAACTTAGAAAGTTTGGTGAAGTGCCGTACAACATCTACTTCCGATACTTCACTAAGTATTTTTTTATCTTTGCTGATAACATATTCAGGAAAACATTCTTCAATCTTAATATCGTCAAATAAATCTTGAGGTAGCGAATAACCATCTCTACCTTTTACGCTTTTTTCAAATATTAATTTCATATTTGCTCCTCCTTATTCCGAAAGAATCTTAGCAGCATTATTTAAATTGTCCCTACTTAATGTTTCAGTTACTGCAAAGAGTAAAACATTTTTTAAATTTTCTTTTTTATAAAATTCACAAATCTTAAGAGGAGGAATAAAATTATTTTCTAATAATTTTTTGTTCACAGTAGATATATCTTCTTTGCTCTTCAGTAAAAATTCATTGTAGAAGGGATAATTAAATACTTTTTCAAATTTACCGGATTTTAATAGCAAATTTTCTAAATAATGAGCAGATTTAGCATTAAGAAGAGAAATTTGATAAAGACCCTCAGTGCCCATTAAAGAAAGGAAAATATTAGCAGCCAGAACATTTAGATTGTGGTTAGTACAGATATTAGAAGTTGCTTTTTCCCTCCTTATATCTTGTTCTCGAGCTCGCAAAGTCATCACAAAAACTCGTTTCCCATCAACATCTACTGTTTCTCCAACAATTCTTCCAGGAATCTGTCTGATGTACTGTTTCCTGGTTCCTAAATAAGCATTATAAGGACCGCCATAATTCAAATCCATTCCAAATGATTGGGCATTACCAGCCACGATATCTGCCCCTGTATCTCCGGGAGCTTTTAAAATTCCCAAAGACATACTTTCCACAATGACGTTAATTAACAGTACACTTTTAGAATGCACTATTTCGGAAATTTTTGCCATATCCTCTATGCCACCAAAGAAATTAGGACTTTGAATAATTATCGAGGCTACATCTTCCTCGATTAAGATTTTTAATTTTTCCATATCAACTAAACCGTTTTTATAAGGTAAATCAATAATTTCTGTTTCATGAGGAGCTAAATAGGTTTTGACTGTTTCTCGATAATGAGGATGAAGCAAATTCGATACAATAATTTTATTTTCATGGGTTAATCTTAGAGACATCAAAGCTGCTTCAGCAGTTGCTGAGGCACCATCATAAATAGAGGGGATTATTACCTCCATCTTGGTAAGCCTAGAAATATAGCTCTGGTATTCGAATATAGATTGCAAGGTACCTTGACTCAATTCAGGTTGATAAGGGGTATAGCAGGTCCAGAACTCTTCTCTCTGTAGAAGAAATTTTACCGCTTCCGGGATAAAGTGGCGGTAGGAACCAGCGCCTATCAAAGGTTTCATAGAATTGAAATCAGCATTCTTCTTAGCGAGGCGGTAAATTTTATCTTCTAATTCACTTTCTGATATAGCTTCTGGAATATTTAATTTATCTTTTAATCGGAGGTTTTGAGGAATACTTTCAATTAAGTCTTCAAAAGAAGAAGCCCCAATCTCTTTCAGCATCTCCTTTTTCTGTTCTTCAGTATTGGGAATGTATCTCATATTTATTACACCTCTATTCTTTTCTGTATTCAGAATATTCTTGGGCACTCATCAGGTTTTTTAATTCATCCTTATTTTCTATCTTTATTTTGGCAATCCAGCCTTCAATATAGGGTTCTTTATTGATAATGGAAGCGTCTTCAATCACTTTTATGTTTACCTCGGTTACTTCACCGGTTACCGGAGTTTTTATGTCAGATACGGCTTTTACTGATTCAATAGTAGTAAGGGTTTCATCTTGTTTCATTTTTTTCCCTTTTTCAATTTTTTCCAGGTAAACAATATCTCCTAACTGATCCTGAGCATAATCAGTAATTCCTATTCTTCCAATGCTATCTTCTACCTTTAACCATTCGTCACTTTTGGTGTAATATAAATTTTCAATCACTTTATTAGTCATTTAATATATTTCCTCCATGTTATTTTATTATTTAATAATTTTTATTAAATTTCATTTTAATACTGTTTTCTAATTATTTTCCAAATATCACCTCCTTATTAGATAGTCGACTAATTTAGAATAATCCCACTGTCTTTCCTTCTTTATCGATATCTACTTTCATAGCCGCAGGTACAGAAGGCAATCCAGGCATAGTCATCATAGTTCCCAAAAGAGGATAGAGAAAACCTGCTCCTACTGAAGCCCTCACATCTCGAATAGGTATGCGGAAATTACGGGGTCTACCCTTTACGGAAGGATCATGAGATAAAGAAAGATGAGTCTTAGCCATACACATAGGCAGTTTATCAAAACCTAACTCAGTATAAAGTTTAATTTTCTTTTCAGCCAGAGGAGCATAATCAACTCCCTCAGCGCCATAGATCTTGGTGGCTATAGTCTCGATCTTTTCTTTAATAGGTATATCTAAGGGATAAAGAAAGTGAAAATGATTAGATTTTTTAGCAGCCTCTACCACCGCTTGGGCTAATTCGATTCCACCTGCTCCCCCTTTGGCCCAGACTTCATGGGTCACCGCAGTAGTTGCTCCAGCAGCTAAGGCTTTTTCTTTAACTAGTTCGATCTCAGCTGGGGTATCGGTAGTAAATCGATTAATGACTACGACGGGAGGAACTCCGTGCAGGAGAACATTTTCTACCTGTTTTTCTAAGTTCTCACACCCTTTAGCCACTGATTCTAAATCTTCTTTGGCCAAAGTTTCCTGGTCTAAAGGTTTACCAGCCACTACCTTAATAGCCCCTCCGTGCATCTTTAAGGCGCGGATAGAACATACTACTACTGCAGCATCTACTTTAAGACCACTGGTCCGACATTTTATATTACACATCTTCTCAAAACCCATATCAGCACCAAAACCGGATTCGGTGACTACATAGTCCGCTAATTTACAGGCGATTAGATCAGCCAAAACGGAGTTGTTGCCATGGGCAATATTGGCAAAAGGTCCGCAATGCATCAGGCAGGGTCCGTGTTCTAAAGTTTGAATGAGATTAGGTTTTAAGGCATCTTTTAAAAGGACGGTCATCGCTCCTGCGGCTTTTAGGTCTTCGGCAGTTACCGGTTTACTATCGGTAGTATAGGCTGCCGTCATTCGACCCAATCTTGCTCTAAGATCGAAGATATCAGTAGCCAAAGAAAGGATAGCCATCACCTCAGAAGCAACGGTAATATCATAGCTAGTCTCGCGGGGAATACCGTTGTCCTTTCCTCCTAAGCCGATGATGATTTGACGCAGGGCTCGGTCAGAGATATCCACCACTCGATTAATATTGATATTGTGAATATCTATTCCTAATTTATTGCCTTTCTGCAGGTGAGTATCCAACATAGCACAGAGCAGGTTATTGGCTGCTCCTACCGCATGGATATCTCCGGTAAAGTGTAGATTTAAGTCTTCCATGGGAACGACTTGCGAATATCCTCCTCCTGCTGCTCCACCCTTTATTCCGAAGACCGGTCCCATGGAGGGTTCGCGCAGGGTATTTATTACTTTTTTACCTATCTTAGCCAGACCCTGGCCTAATCCGATAGAGGTTACCGTCTTACCTTCGCCTAAAGGGGTAGGAGTGATGGCAGTTACTACGATGTATTTTGCTTGAGGACGGTCTTGTAGTCTCTTTAGGATATCCGGAGTGACCTTGGCTTTGTATTTACCGTAGAGATCTAATTCGTCTTCTCCTATTCCGATAGATAGAGCGATTTCGGTGATCGGTTTTAGTTGTGCTTCTTGAGCAATCTGTAGATCTGATTTCATTTTTGTGCCTCCTTAGTTTTTTGTTATTTATTTTAGTTAAAATAATAAAAGACAGAAAAAGAATATTTAAAGATTATTCCTGCTCTGTCTTTTTACCTGAGAGATTTTTTTTGGTTATCAATAGATAACAAAAAATTGCCCCTTCGGTGTTTATTAAAAAACTTTCCAGAGTTCTGTCCAGTAAGGGTCCTTTTGCCTGAGAGTTTAAATGTATCATACATCGTGCCCCTTCGGCTCCTTTTCTATAAAAGAAAAGACTTCTCCCCCTACTTTCATACAGATTACTGTATTTAATTAGGAGAAATATTTTTCTTGGTACTATTTTTTAATTTACTATCATACATTCTAAACATAACTAAATATATATACTACATCAATTTATAAAAGTCCTTCTTTTTTTTTAAAAAAATTTAAAAATATTAAATAAATATGGTTACGAATTAAAGATATGTTATAATTATTACTGTGAATAAATTATTGATAGTAAATTGTTGTATATTTATAAAGTATTTCATAGAAACCGAAAAGCGTAAACTGGAGGGATTTATTTGAAAAAAGGGGAAAAGAAAGAATGGATTGCAATTTTAGATTTTGGTTCACAATATACCCAATTAATTGCCAGACGAATAAGAGAAGCTAAAGTTTACTCGGAAATATTTCCTTATTATATCAGCTTAGAAAAAATACGAAAGGATCCACCTAAAGGGGTTATCCTCTCTGGGGGACCAGCAAGCGTATATGAAGCTCAAGCACCAATATGTGATAAAAAAATATTTGAATTAGATATACCCATATTAGGTATTTGTTATGGTGCCCAACTAATTGCCCAGGTTTTAGGAGGGAAAGTTGCCAAGACGTATCAAGCAGAATATGGCAGGGTTAATATTATTTTGGATAATCAAGAGGATATTTTTTATGGATATCCTAAAGAGACCGATTGCTGGATGAGTCATCAAGATTTAGTAGAAGATCTTCCTCTAAATTTTAAAACCATCGCTCGTAGCGAAAATACCAAAATTGCAGCCATGGTAAATAAGGAGAAGAAAATTTATGGAATCCAATTTCATCCTGAAGTTACCCATACACCTTTAGGAAAAAAGATATTTGAGAATTTTCTGTATAAGATATGCCAGTGCAAGCCTAGTTGGAATCTGGAGTCATTCATCGAACAATCTGTAAAGGAGATTAAAGAAAAAGTTGGTAAAGGTAGGGTAGTAGCTGGCGTAAGTGGAGGGATAGATTCATTGGTGGCAGCAGTATTAACCCACAAGGCTATTGGTAATCAGCTATATTGTATTTTCATTAATAATGGCCTATTAAGAAAGGGAGAAGCAGAAGAAGTACAAAAAAGATTTAAAGAAAATTTTAAAATAGATTTAATCTATGTTGATGCCTCTGAGAGATTTTTAAAGAGATTGAAAGGCATAAGTGACCCCGAAACAAAGAGAAAGGTTGTTGGGGAAGAATTTATTCGAATATTTGAGGAAAAGGCAAAAGACATCGGTAAGGTAGAATATTTATTACAAGGGACTCTCTATCCCGATGTAATAGAGAGTATTTCCTTAGAAGGTCCTTCTTCAAAGATTAAGTCTCATCATAATGTAGGTGGATTGCCTGAGGAAATGAAACTTAAAGTCCTGGAGCCCTTAAAATACCTGTTTAAGGATGAAGTGAGGAAAGTAGCGAAAAAACTAAAGTTTCCTGAAGAAGTAATCTGGAGACAACCTTTCCCTGGGCCGGGGTTATCTATAAGAGTAATTGGTTTGGCCGATAAAGAAAAGTTAGATATTTTAAGAGAAGCAGATGAGATAATTAAACAAGAAATAAAAAAGAACAATCTCTATAAAAAGGTATGGCAATCTTTTGGCATCTTACTTCCCATAAAGACAGTTGGAGTGATGGGAGATAGTCGAACCTATGATTTTGTTCTTACCTTAAGGATTGTAACCAGTAGTGATGGTATGACTGCTGATTGGGCTAAAATACCATATAAGATATTAGGAGAGATATCTAATAGAATTATTAATGAAGTTAAAGGTATTAACCGGGTGGTTTATGATATTAGTTCAAAACCACCAGCAACGATTGAATGGGAATGAAAATAGCGTATAGCGTATAGTTGGAAAGAAGAAGAAAGATAAGGTCGTAAGGTACAAGTAGGGGCAGACCTTGTGTCTGCCCGAAATAAGTAATGTGTTGTAGAGGTTTGATTCCTGTCTGCGCCTGCCTGTGCGTATCCGTACGCAGACAGGTGCGGGAACGCACAGGCAGGCATCAAACCCTTAAAAAATATACTTTATTTGAAAAAATATCGAAAGGGTAGGTAGTATTTTATGTCAACATTGGTTGTAGTTGGATCTCAATGGGGAGATGAAGGAAAAGGAAAAATAACTGATTTACTTTCCGAGGAAGCAGACATTATTGTGAGATATCAAGGTGGCTGCAATGCTGGTCATACCGTAGTAATAGGAGATAAGCAATTTATCTTCCACCTCATACCCTCTGGCATTTTACATAAAGGAAAAAAATGTCTTATCGGTAATGGAGTAGTATTAGATCCAGAATCTTTATTGCAGGAAATGGAAAATTTAAAAAAAGAAGGGGTAGAAATTGACGGTAAATTATTCATAGATCCTAAAACCCACATTGTCTTACCTTACCATAAAACCTTAGATGAGTTAAAGGAAAAAAAAAGAGGAAAAGATAAATTAGGTACGACTAAAAGAGGTATTGGCCCAGCTTATATAGATAAAATTGCTCGTACCGGGATAAGAATGGTAGATCTAATTGATGAAAAGTCCTTATCAAAGAAACTAGAGATTAATTGGAAAGAAAAGACCGAAATCTTTAATAAATTATACGGACTTAATATGTCTAATCAAGAAAAGATTAACCTTATAAAAAAATATCAAGAATATGGTCAATTACTGAAAAAATATTTAATGGATGTGTCCTTATATTTGAATCAAGCTATTAAGGAAGATAAAAAAATATTATTTGAAGGTGCTCAAGGAACTCTCTTAGATGTTGATCATGGTACTTTTCCTTATGTGACTTCCTCTAATCCAATTGCTGGTGGTGCTTGTGTGGGAACAGGAGTAGGTCCTACTAAAATAGACAAAGTTATAGGAATAACTAAAGCCTATACTACCCGAGTAGGAAGAGGACCTTTGCCCACTGAAATTCAAGGGGAAATGGAAGAATATATACGCCAAAAAGGTAGAGAGTTTGGAGCAACTACGGGAAGACCTCGAAGGTGTGGTTGGTTTGATACAGTAGTAGTAAACTATGCAGTTAGAATAAATGGAATGGACAGCGTAGCTTTAACTAAGATAGATGTTCTGAGCGATTTAGATAAAATTAAGATATGTACTTCTTATAAATATGATGGAAAATTGATAAAAGAATTCCCGGCTAGTTTAGAGATTTTACAAAAATGTATTCCAGTATACGAAGAAATGAAAGGATGGAAGAAAGATATTTCTCAGGTAACTAATTATGAAGACCTTCCTCCCCAGTTAAAGGCTTATATTCACCGTATAGAAGAATTAGTCAGAACAAAAGTGGTTATAGTATCTTTGGGTCCCAAAAGAAGCCAGACAATTATTAGAGAAAAAGTATTTAAATAAAAAATAAAAATTAAATTGACTAGCAGACTGGTTGATCAGATTTAGTGTAGGGGCTTGATTTATCAAGCCCGCAAAACTCTGGTCGGATAAATCCGACCCCTACATTAAAAGCAATAGTTTATACAAAAGAGGTTTTAAATTTTAAATTATGGTTTTTAGTTTTTGGCTTTAGCTTTTTAACTTGATTAGGACAAGCATCTTACTAATTTGACACTATACGCTGTACGCTCTACGCTAATTATATACTAACGACTAAATAAGAGGTGACCATAATGATTGACCGATATGCTCTTCCGGCTATGAAAAATATTTGGGAAGAGGAAAATAAATATAAAACTTGGTTAAAAATAGAGCTTTTGGTTTGTGAAGCTTTATTTGAATTAGGAAAGATAGGCCAAGAAGCTATTGAAAACATCAGAAAAAATGCCAGATATTCTTTAGCCCGCGTTCAGGAAATTGAAAAAATAACTCAGCATGATGTATTAGCTTTTACTACCGCAGTGGGAGAAAATTTAGGAGAGTATTCCCGTTATTTCCATCAAGGATTAACCTCTTCTGATATATTAGATACTTCTTTAGCCTTGATGTTAAAGCAGTCTGCTGAAATAATCATAGAAAATATTAATAATTTAATAAATGCATTGAAAGAAAGGGCGTTAGAGCACAAATATACTCTGATGGTAGGAAGGACGCATGGTGTCCATGCCGAACCGATTACTTTTGGCTTTAAAATGGCTTTATGGTTCTCCGAAATGGAGAGAAATTTGGAAAGGATGAAGAGGGCGCAGGAAGAAATAAGTTATGGTAAGATATCGGGGGCAGTAGGGACCTTAGCTCACCTTGATCCCTATGTAGAGGAATATGTCTGTAAAGAACTTAGCCTAAAACCAGCAAAAATTTCTAATCAGATTATCCAAAGAGATAGACATGCTTATTATTTAATTACTTTGGCATTAATAGCCAGTTCTTTAGAAAAGTTTGCCACTGAAATAAGGAGTTTACAGAGAACGGAAATTTATGAAGTAGAAGAAAAATTTGCCATAGGACAGAAGGGTTCTTCGGCTATGCCTCACAAGAGAAATCCCATAATTTGTGAGAGAGTTTGTGGGCTTTCCCGGGTAGTGAGAGCTAATGCCATTGCCGCCATGGAAAATATAAATCTATGGAATGAAAGAGACATTTCTCATTCTTCTGCAGAGCGGATTATTATTCCCGATAGCAATATTCTAGTCGATTATATGTTACAAAAATTTACTAATCTTATTACTAATTTAAATATTTATCCTGAACATATGAAACAAAATTTAGAAAAGACTAAAGGTTTGATATTTTCTCAAAAGATAATGTTAGAACTGACTGAAAGAGGCCTTTCTCGAGAGGAGGCCTATAAGATGGTGCAGAGTATTTCTATGCAGGTTTGGCAGGGCCAAGCCGAATTTAAAGCTCTCTTATTCGAAAACGCGGAAGTAGGCCAATATTTAACAAAATTAGAGATAGAAGAATGTTTTGATTATCAGACTTACCTGCGTAATATAGATATAATCTTTACTAGAGTATTTGGCCAATCATAGTCTAAATACTAGATGATCCTAGATGCTAGATGGTCGATTAGAAAAAAAATTATTTCTTCCTTCGTTCTTTTAAAAAAAATATTTTAAAAAAATATTAAAAAGTATTGCTAAATTCAAACTATTTTGATATATTATCATTTGTATTTTAATTGTATTTTTAAAGCTACCAAATATCAAGAAAGTAGTAGATGGTATAGGTGGCTAATTTATTAAAGAAAGGGGGGCGATATGTGGGTATATATCGCGAAATAGAGGGATGAACTATTTAGGAAATCATTTATTGATAGAGCTGTATAATTGTAATACAAAGGTAATAAACAATGTGTCAAAAATGGAGGAACTATTACTAGAGTCAGTAAGAATTTCAGGAGCAACTGCCTTAAATTCAAACTTCCATAAATTTTCTCCCCATGGAGTAAGTGGGGTGGTGGTAATTTCCGAATCCCATTTTTCCATCCATACCTGGCCTGAATATGGCTATTGTGCTTTAGATATTTTTACCTGCGGCGATGAGATTAAAAGTAACTTAGCCTTAGAATACCTTAAAAGGGAGTTAGAAGTAGGCAATATTTCTATGATTGAAGTGAAGAGAGGGATTTTAGATTTTCCAGTAAAACTTTTACATAAGCCAGAGGTGTGTAAAAAATGAAAAATTTAAAAAAAGAATATTATGCTAATAAAGTCTGGGGTTTGTTAACTAGCGTAGATCTTTATAATTGTGACCCTCAAATCATAAGAGATGCAGAAGCAATAAAAAGATATGTTAAAGAACTTTGTGAATTAATTGAAATGAAACAATTTGGGGATACTCAAGTTGTTCATTTTGGTGAAGACGAGAGAGTTGCTGGGTTTTCTATGGTGCAGTTGATTGAAACTTCTTTAATTTCAGGACATTTTGCCAATAGTACTAATAACGCTTACCTAGATATATTTAGTTGTAAATATTATGATCCTTCGGTAGTAGCAGAATTTACTAAGAATTTTTTTAAGTCAAAAGAAGTTAAAATGCATTATATTTTAAGAGGCTAAAATATTTGAATCATAAAGATATCTGGATAGAAGAAAAATATGAAATAGAAAAAGGCAGAACTTTAAAGATAAAGATTACAAAATCTCTCGAAAAGATAAAGTCAGAATTTCAAGAGATTGAAGTAGTAGAAAGTGATTCCTTTGGTAAAATTCTGCTTATCGACGGGGTAATTATGCTCACTGAGGCTGATGAATTCTGTTATCATGAAATGATTGCCCATGTTCCTTTATGTGTTCATCCAACAGCACAAAAAGTTCTGGTAATTGGGGGAGGGGATGGAGGAGCAGTGAGAGAGATTTTAAAACATGATAGTGTTAGAGAAGTAGAGGTCTGCGAAATTGATAGAAAAGTAATAGAAATTTGTAAAAAATATTTTCCAAAATTAGCCGGCAGTTTTAATAATTCTAAAGTAAAAATATATTGTGAGGATGGAAATGAATTCGTAAAAACTCACAAGAATGAATATGATATAATTATCGTCGATTCTTCTGACCCCGTAGGTTCTGCAGAAGTTTTATTTAGAAGAGAATTTTTTGAAGCAATGTTCCAGGCCTTAAAAGATGATGGAATTGTAGTTACCCAGGCAGAATCGTTCTTCTATCATTCAGAAATAATTAAATCACTATTCTCTTTTATAAGAGATATTTATCCCATTTCGGAATATTATTACACTTTAGTGCCCACTTATCCCAGTGGGGTAATTGGATTCACTTTCTGTTCTAAGAAATATCATCCCATAAACAACTTTAACGAAACAGAAGCTTTAAAGCTTAACGATTTAAAATATTATGATAGAGGTATGCATAAATCAGCCTTTAACCTTCCCTTCTTCGCCCAAAGCTATAAGTATTAAACCTGTAAATTACTTTTTAATATAAAGAATATTGCTTGTAGTACACAGAAAAAAGGGGTATTAAATGAAAGAGCAGCCGGTTGGTTTTTTAGATTCAGGCTTAGGTGGTTTATCGGTAGTAAAAGAAGTTAAAAAATTGCTTCCCCGAGAAAATATTGAATATTTTGCTGATAATCTGCATCAACCTTATGGCGAGAAAAACCAATCAGAACTAATTAAATTTACTTTCCAGATAATTAGCTTCCTTTTAAAGAAAAAAATTAAAATTTGTGTTATAGCATGCAATACTGCTACCGCTGCCAGCCTCAAAAAAGCAAGAGAATATTTTCCAATTCCCATCATCGGAGTTATCCAGCCAGCAGTTCAGGATGCCATAAAGAAGACTTTAAACAAGAAGATTGGAATTATTGCCACCGAATTTACCACAAAAAATGGAGCTTATCCTAAAGAGATTAAAAAAGTTTCTCCTGAAATAAAAGTTTTTTCTAATTTTTGCCCTAAATTTGTCTCTATAGTTGAGGCCGGTAAATTTACTACACCTGAAACCTACGAAATTGCCCGAGAATATTTAAAACCTTTAAAAGATGCGCAAATTGACACTTTGATATTAGGCTGCACCCATTATTCTTTTTTAAAAAAAGTGATTTCTGAGATTATAGGTCAAGAAGTAATATTGATTGATCCATCTGTCAGCACCTCATTAACTTTAAAAAAAATCCTTAGTCAGAAAGGAATTCTAAAAGAAAGAGGGAAATGTGAAGAAAATTATTATACTACTGGTTTGCCTGAAAAAGTAGAAAGAATTGCTAAGATTATTCTTAATAATAATGATTTTAAAATTCAAAAAGTAAAGTTAAAAGAATTGGAATAAAAATATTTAATTAGAGCATTATGTGATTACTACCCAAATTCTATACGTTATACGCTAAAAAACGAGATACGATTCACGAGATACGATTCACGAGATACGAATTAATATTATGTAATTTTTAGAAAAATATGTTAAAATTATCCTAAAGTTAGTCTTAATGAGGAGGTAAGTAAAAATGAAAGCTGAAAAAATCTGGATGGATGGGAAGATGGTCGATTGGGATGAGGCAAAAGTTCATGTATGCACTCATGCCCTGCATTATGGAAGTGGAGTATTTGAAGGTATAAGGGCTTACGAGACCGAGAGTGGGACCGCAGTTTTTAGATTAAAAGAACATATTGATCGTTTATTTAATTCAGCAAAAATATTCAAAATGGTTATTCGTTATACAAAAGAAGAGATTAGGGAAGCTATTAAAGATACTATAAAGGTAAATAAGCTTAAGAGTGGTTATATCCGTCCTTTAATCTATCGTGGTTTTGAACAATTAGGATTAAATCCCTTCACATGTCCAGTTAATTGTACTATTGCTGTTTGGGAATGGGGCGCTTATTTAGGCGAAGAAGCAATAGTCAATGGGATCAAGACTAAGATTTCGAGTTATGCTCGAAGTTATATAAATTCAACTTCTCAAAAAGCCAAAATTTGTGGTAATTATGTTAATTCTATCTTTGCCAAGATGGAAGCAATTGAAGCAGGAGTTGATGAGGCGATATTATTGGACACAAGAGGCTTTGTAACTGAGGGATCAGGTGAGAATATATTTTGGATTAAAAATGGAATAATTTATACAACGCCTACTGCCACAGTGTTAGAAGGAATTACTCGAGATTCTATAATAAAAATTGTAGGGGATATGAACTACCAATTTCAAGAGAAGTATATCTGTCGAGATGAACTTTATATATCTGATGAGGTATTTTTTACCGGTACAGCGGCCGAAGTAACTCCTATCAGAGAAATTGATAATTATCAGATCGGTGAAGGTAAGCGTGGCCCAATAACTGAAAATATACAAAAGAAGTTCTTCGATATCGCTAAAGGGAAGGAAGATAAATACTTAAGTTGGCTTGATTATATCTGAAAAATAAAAAGTAGGGGTCAGGTCTCAACATTTGACATAAGCTTACTATCTGCTTAATTTAAAAATAGCTTATGTCAAATGTTGAGACCTGACCCCTATACAAATGGAAAGGAAAGGAAAAGATGACTATTTCAAAAAGAGTAATAAATATAAATCCATCCCAGACTTTGACTATTACTGCACTGGCTCTTAAGATGAAACGGGAAGGGAAGAAAGTAATCAGTTTTGCTGCAGGTGAACCTGACTTTGCTACTCCAGAAAATATTAGAGAAAAGGCTATTTCTGCTATAAGAGAAAGTTTTACCCATTACACTACAAATTCAGGAATAATTGAGCTTAAAGAAGCAATATTAGAAAAACTTAAGAAAGATAATAAAATAGAGTACAAAACTTCAGAGATAATGGTGTCTACCGGAGCAAAGCAATGCCTTTTTAATACAATTTTAACTATTTGCGATCCAGGTGATGAAGTATTATTGCCGACTCCTTGCTGGGTTAGTTATACTGAGCAGATAAAATTCGCAGAAGCAGTCCCCATATTTATTAATACTTATCAGGAGGATGCTTTTAAATTATCTGCTGCTCAAGTTGAAGAAAAAATATCTTCCAAGACTAAATTACTTATCTTAAATAGCCCTAATAATCCTACTGGTGCTGTATATGAAGTGGAAGAGCTAAAAAAGATAGCTCAGCTTCTTGTAAAGTATGATATTTATTGTATATCTGATGAAATATACGAAAAATTGGTTTATGATAATGCAAAACATCTAAGCATAGCTTCCTTGAGTGATGAAATAAAAGAAAAAATTATTACTATAAATGGTGTATCCAAATCTTATGCTATGACTGGCTGGAGAATTGGTTATGCTGCAGGTCCTGAGGAAATTATCAAAGGAATGTCCAAAATCCAAGAACACAGTACTTCTAATCCTAATTCTATTGCTCAAAAAGCCAGTGTGGAAGCCTTAAACGGGAGACAAGATACTATCGAAGAGATGAGAAGAAAATTCGAAGAGAGAAGGAAATATATGGTAGAAAAGCTAAACAAAATAAAAGGAGTTTCATGTCTTAAGCCTTCTGGAGCCTTTTATGCCTTTCCTAATGTGAGTAAAATATTAGAGAAAGGTGTTAAATATAATGGTAAGAGAATTATTAATTCGTTTGACCTTGCTGATTTTATCTTAAAGGAAACGGAAGTTGCTTTAATTCCGGGAAGTGCTTTTGAAGCAGAAGGATATTTGAGGTTGTCTTATGCTACTTCTATGGAAGATATTAAAGAGGGTTTGGATAGGATAGAAAATATTTTAAGGTATTAGAATGTAGGGGTGCGATGCATCGTGTCCAAAGATGCCAAAAGATAAAAAAGGAAAGATAGGTTCCTATTTCCATGGAAATGACCGAGGTAGGAAAATTGGAGTTGCGGAAGAAAAAGATGAAGATATTAGAGAATTTAAATGAAAAACAACGGGAAGCAGTAAAAATTAAAGATGCTCCAATATTAGTTATTGCCGGCGCGGGTAGTGGAAAAACAAAAGTCTTGACTCATAAAATCGCTTATTTAATTTTTCAAAAAAATATTAACCCGAGCAACATATTAGCTGTTACCTTTACCAATAAAGCTGCTCAAGAGATGAAAAATAGGATTGAATTGTTAAGTAAAGTTAGTTCCAATAGAAATATGATGAAAGGCTTATGGATGGGTACTTTTCACTCTATCTGTGCACGGATTTTACGCCAGGAGATAGATATCCTGGGTTATGATAAAAATTTTGTTATTTATGACAAAGGCGATCAGCTTAGCATGATAAGAAGATGTATTAAGGCTCTAGATTTAGATAGCAAAAAATATAACCCTAATATTGTTTCATCTATAATAGATAAAGCTAAAAATAATTTAGAAGACCCAGAAATATTTGAGTATAATGCTGTAAGCTACTTTAAGAAAATTATAGTAAAGATTTACCAACAATATCAAAAAGAATTATTCGAAAACAACGCCCTAGATTTTGGAGACCTAATTTTACTTACGGTAAAGCTCTTAAGAGAAAGACCTGAGATTTTAGAAAATTATCAGAATAAATTTAGGTATATATTGGTAGATGAATATCAGGATATAAATTTAGCTCAATATCAGTTAATAAAATCACTTTCGGAAAAAAATATTAATTTATTTGTGGTAGGTGATCCTGACCAGAGTATTTATAAATTTAGAGGAGCGGATTTAAATAATATTTTAAGATTCGAACAAGATTTTCCTCATAGTAAAGTGGTCAAGTTGGAACAGAATTATCGATCTACCAAAGTAATATTAGAGGGAGCTACAAATCTGATAAAACATAACAAAAATCGTAAAGAAAAAGAACTATGGACTGATAAAAGGGGCGGTGAGAAGATAAGGTGCTATGAAGCAGCCAGTGCTATCGATGAAGCAGTATTTGTAAGTCAGCAGATTATGAAATTAAATAAGGAAGAAGATAAAACTTTTAAGGATTTCGCCATTTTATACCGGACTAATGCCCAATCGAGGTCTTTTGAAGAAATTTTTAATAAGCAAGGTATTCCTTTTCGGGTAGTTGGGGGATTGAGATTTTACGAGAGAAAGGAAGTAAAAGATATTCTGGCTTATCTGCGATTTATTCATGATCAAAAAGATGGAGTAAGCTTTTTAAGAATTATTAATAATGCTAAATTGAGTATCGGCAAGACCACCTTGAACAAAATAATAGAATTGGCTAAAAAAAATAATTTAAATTTTTATCAAGCTTTAAAAAAGAGTTTAAAAATAATAAAAATATCCGTAGACAGAAAAGAAAAGATAGAGAAATTTACTTTCCTGATTGACGAGCTTAATGATAAGAAAGATGAAATGAAAGGGAGCGAACTGCTCATAGAGTTAACAAAAAAAATCAATTATTATGAGGAACTAAAAAAAGAAGGGGAATTCAAGGCTCAAAGCAAGATCGAAAATATAAAGGAATTGATCCTGGCGGTAAAAGAGTTTGAAGAGAATAATGAAGATAAATCCCTAACTGCCTTTTTAGAATACATTGCTTTAATTACAGATATCGATCTTTACAAAGGAGAAGAGGATGTAGTTACAGTTATGACCCTGCATAGTGCTAAGGGTTTAGAATTTCCGGTAGTTTTTATTACCGGGTTTGAGGAAGGCATATTCCCCCATTCTCGTTCCCTGAATAGTGAGGAGGAATTAGAAGAAGAAAGAAGGTTATGTTATGTGGGGATGACCAGAGCAAAAGAAAGGTTATATTTGACTTATGCCTGGAGAAGAAATTTGAATGGTAATACCTTATTTAACAGTGTTTCACGATTTATTTCTGAGATTCCAAAACATCTTAAAGAAGAAGCAGGTATAGAAAAAGGAGAAGAAATTCCTTCACTTGACAATAGAAGAGAAAAAATCGAGGTATCAGT
Source organism: Atribacterota bacterium (assembly GCA_038203565.1). Lineage (GTDB taxonomy): Bacteria > Atribacterota > Phoenicimicrobiia > Phoenicimicrobiales > Phoenicimicrobiaceae > Sediminicultor. The sequence continues at coordinate 63,987 of JBBRDV010000002.1, read as the reverse complement.
GGGAGATAAGATAAGGCATATGGATTGGGGAATAGGGGTTATATTAAATAAAATAGATACTAAAAATGATATTTTTATAACTGTGGATTTTGAAAGAGTGGGATTAAAAAAGTTATCGGTGAATTTCGCACCCGTGGAAAAATTATAGCGTGTAGCGTACAGAATACAGTAATAAGTGATATGTAATAAGTAATATATGGGAGCTCGATTCATTGAGCTCCCATATATCTTAGGCAATACGCGATACTCGATACTATTTAAAAGCTTCTTCATTTATTTCGATTTCTACTTTACCCTTTAGTTCTTCTAAGAGATTATCAAAAGCTTCTTTTTGTTTAGTAGGCAGTAAAGTTTGAATGATTTCTTCTTTAACCTCTTCAAGAGCTATAACGGTTTCTGGTTTTTTATCAGTGATTTTAAAAATATGAAAACCGAAATCAGTTTTAACTACTTCGCTCAATTCTTCTATCTCTAAGGCGAAGATTACCTCTTCAATTTCTGGAATTAATGAACCCTTAGACAAATATCCTAAATCTCCACCCTGGGCAGCACTGGGGCCGGTAGATTTTTCTATGGTAATTGCGTTAAAATCTCCTCCAGCTATCAATTGCTGGAGAACATTTTGGGCCTCTTCCTCGGTCTTTAATAAAATATTATATAAATGCACTTGTTCTTTTTCAGTGAAACTATCCTTGTTTTGTTCATAATATTCGGAAACTTCTTCATCACTAACCTTTACCTTGTTTAAGATTTCTCTTTCTATTAAAGTTTGAACTATAATTTGTTCGGCTATTTTTTTAATCTGTTCTAATACGTCGTTGTCTTTTTCTAAACCCATATTTTTTGCTTCTTGAATTAACAGTTTTTCTGAGATCATCTGGTCGAGCACCATACTTTTATCAAGCTGTACTTTGGACTCTTCCGGAATCTCTTCCCATAATTGATTAAATTCACCCAGCGAAATAGTATACTCCCCAAAAGAAGCCAATATCGTTTCCGGAGGTAGTATAGTTTCGGTTTTTTCTTGGGAAGGTAGGGTGGTAGTGTCGGCAGTATCTGTATTGGTCTCGGTAGTAGATGTTTCTTCAACAGCAAAAACAAAAGAAAAATTAAAAATTAAAAATACCAAAAGGCATAGAGTTAAAACAGTCAAGGTTCTAAAAATATTCATTGGTTTATTCATTAAAAAGCTCCTTCCAAAATATATATATAAATTGTAACATGCAGTTTAAAGTTTATCATTTTTCAAAATCAAAGTAAAGATAATTTTAAATTCTATTATCATAAACTTTATTGGGGTAGTTAGATGAAAAAAGAATACCATTTTTTTATCTTTTCTTCTCTTTCTTAACTCGATACGCGATACTATATGCTCGATACTTTCTTTGATACTTTCTTTGATACTTTCTTTGATACATTTGAAAAACCTTTTTTAAAGTGATAAACTTTATAAGTTAAATAGTAAAAACATTAAAAAATAAGGCTGAAAAGATTGAAATAATAAAAAAGGAAAAATAATGCTAAAAAAATTTATATCTTATTATAAACCGTACTTGAAGTTATTTATATTGGATCTAAGCTGCGCTTTTTTAATATCCTCCATTGATTTAGCTTTTCCCTTGATTACCAGGCAATTTATTAATGATATTATACCCAATGGTAAATTAAGAATATTTTATTTATTTACTATAGTCTTGTTAGTGCTTGCTGTAATTAGAGCAGTTTTAAATTATATTATAGATTACTGGGGACATATTGTGGGAACCAGAATGGAACGGGACATGAGAAGAGATCTCTTTGAACATTTACAGACCCTATCTTTTGATTATTTTGATAATGTAAAAACCGGGCATATAATGTCTCGAATAGTAAACGACCTAAGGGAGATTTCTGAATTAGCCCATCACGGACCAGAAGACTTATTCCTATCTCTGGTAATGCTGATAGGTTCATTTATTATTCTTACTACTATAGACTGGAGGCTTACTTTAATTATATATGGTTTTTTACCTTTGTTAGTCTGGTATGCAATTTTAAAAAGGGAGAAAATGACGAGTGCCTTTAGATCAGTCAAAAAAAGAATCGCCAATGTTAATGCACAATTAGAAAACAGTATATCTGGTATACGGGTTGCAAAATCATTTACTAACGAAGAGTACGAAATTGAAAAATTTAACCAGGGAAATAGTGAGTTTAATAATTCGAGAGAGTTTGCTTATAAAGTAATGGCAGAGTTCTTTGCTGGAATATTCTTTTTGTCAAATATCTTAAATATTATTACACTAAGCGTTGGTGGATTTTTTGTTTATCGGGGATATATAAGGATGGGGGATTTAGTTGCCTATCTTTTGTATATAAATTTCTTTCTTCAACCGATTAGAAAACTCACTAACTTTACTCAGCAATTTCAAGATGGCATGACTGGCTTTGAACGATTTGTGGAAATTATGAAAGTAAAACCTTCTATAGTAGACAAAGAGGATGCCGTTACTTTAAAAGAAATAAAGGGAAAGATTGAGTTTAAAAATGTTGCTTTTAAGTATAGCGAGGAAAAATATATTTTATCAAATATAAATCTTATTATAATGCCGGGAGAAACAATGGCATTAGTAGGTCCATCCGGTGGTGGGAAAACTACTCTTTGCCAGTTAATCCCCAGATTTTATGAGGTTAATGATGGTGAAATATTAATTGATGGCATTAATATAAAAAATCTAAAAATAAAATCCCTAAGAGAGAATATTGGCTTGGTCCAGCAGGATATTTTTTTGTTTACCGGGACAATAAAGGAAAATATATTATATGGGAAACCCGATGCAGAAGATACAGAAGTGGTGAGAGCTTCCAAAAATGCTAACATTCATGATTTTATTATGAGTTTACCCGAAGGATATGATAGCTATATAGGGGAAAAAGGAATAAAACTTTCAGGAGGTCAAAAACAGAGGATATCTCTGGCCAGAGCATTTTTAAAGAATCCTGCTATCCTCATACTTGATGAAGCTACCTCTGCTTTAGACAGTGAAGCTGAAATTGTCATACAACAGGCCTTGGAAAAATTAACTGTCGGCAGAACAGTGCTGGTAATTGCCCACAGGCTATCTACTATTAAAAATGCTAACCAGATTGTGGTTTTAACTGACCAAGGAATTAAAGAAAAAGGTAATCATGATGAGCTTATTGCCAAGGATGGATTATATACTAAACTTTACAATGCTCAATTCAGAGGTTTTATACCGGATGAAATTGAATAACCAATAAAAGCATAGATTATCATTTATTAAAAAATCTATAACTTTACATAAGCGGGGTAGTAAGATAAAGAAAAGAATAGTAATTACTCTTGTTTTTTCCTTTCTTATTTTGTTTCTGAATCTTTTCTTTCTCTTTACGAAATACCTAATACTCGATACGCGATAAGAATAACATGATTGTGTTTTAACAATCTTTTGTATATACTTAATTGTAATAAAATATCTAACCAGGCAGTTTCTTATAGAGTAAATCTAGATACACTTATTAGAGGAAAAAGATGATCCATAATTTTGATAATCATGTTAATATTATAAAAAAAATAGAAGAATTACGAGAAAAGATAAGATATCATAATTATCGTTATTATGTTTTGGATGATCCAACTGTTTCAGATGCTGAATACGATCGATCAATGAGGGATTTAATAGAATTAGAAGAAAAACACCCCCGATATATTACCCCTTATTCTCCCACTCAGAGAGTGGGAATAGAGCCAGTCTTGGAATTTACCACAGTAAAGCATATTACTCCTATGTTAAGTCTGGCGAATGCCTTTTCGACTGAAGAGCTACGTGCTTTTAACCAGAGGATAAAAAAACTAATTCCTCAACAGAAATTAGAATATGTAGTAGAGTTAAAGATTGACGGACTGGCTGTTGCTTTAGTATATGAAAACAGTATCTTTATAAGAGGAGCTACTCGTGGAGATGGGGTAACCGGAGAGGAAATTACGTCAAATCTTAGAATCATAAAAACTATCCCCTTAAAATTATTCGGTGAAGATAACCTTCTGCATTGCGAAGTTTATGGTGAAGTATATATGAAGAAGAGTGATTTTAAGAAGTTAAATGAGGAAAGAATTAAAAAAGGAGAAAGTCTATTTGCTAACCCGCGAAATGCAGCCGCTGGTTCAGCAAGGCAGCTTGACCCTCGAATCACCGCTCAAAGACATTTAGATACTTTTATCTATAGAGCAACTTTTCCTGAGGGAAATAATTTTAATACCCATATAGAAGTTTTGAATTATTTAAAAAAGATTGGATTTAAAGTAAACCCTCACATCAAACTCTGTCAAGATATTGAGGAAGCTATAAATTACTGCCAGAAATGGATAGAAAAGAAAGAAGAATTGGATTACGAGATTGACGGGATGGTAATCAAGGTTAATTCCTTAAAGATGAGAGAGGAATTGGGATCAACTACTCGAAGTCCCCGCTGGGCTATTGCATATAAGTTTCCTGCCCAACAAGTGACCACAAAAGTTCAGGATATTATCGTTCAGGTAGGGAGAACAGGAGCACTAACCCCGGTGGCTGTACTTGATCCGGTTAGGATATCCGGTTCAGTGGTGCAGAGAGCAACTCTGCATAATGAAGATGAAATTAGAAGGAAAGATGTTCGAATCGGAGATATTGTCTTAATTCAAAAAGCCGGAGAAGTTATTCCGGAAGTAGTAAAAGTAATAAAAGAGAAGAGAACTGGTAAGGAGATGGAATTTGTTATGCCCAGTCAATGTCCGGTATGCGGGGCAAAGGTGTTCAGGCTGGAAGATGAAGTGGCTTCTCGATGTAATAGCCTTACCTGTCCAGCCCAAATAAAGGAAAGAATCAGACATTTTGCCTCTCGAAATGCTATGGATATTGAGGGGTTAGGCCCGGCAATAATTGATCAATTAGTAGAAAATGGTCTAATTATAGATATTTCAAATTTGTATTTTTTGAAAAGAAGTGATTTGATCTCTCTTGAGCGGATGGGTGAGAAATCTGTAGATAATTTATTAGACGCTATTGAAAAGAGTAAGAAAAAATCTTTAGCTAACTTAATCTATGGTTTGGGGATACGTTATGTGGGACTTCATACCTCAGAAGTCATTACCAGATCCTATTCTACTTTAGATAAACTTGAAAAAGCCAGATTAGAAGCATTAATTGAGATCAATGAAATTGGTCCCAAGATTGCAGAAAGTATAATTCTTTTCTTTAAGGAAAAGGAAAATTTAGCTATTATTGAAAGATTAAGAAGTGCTGGTTTGAATTTTAATCTAGAAGAAGAGAAAATGAGAAAGGAAAAAGTAGCCCAGATATTAGCCGGAAAGCAATTTGTCTTAACCGGTACTCTAAAGGATTTTACCCGTACTCAAGCAAAAAAAATAATCATTGAATTGGGAGGCCGAGTTACTGACAGCGTAAGTAAAAAAACAGATTATGTGGTGGCTGGCGAAGAACCGGGATCGAAATACCAAAAAGCACAAGAATTAGGCGTGAATATAATTAATGAAGAGGAATTTAAAAAATTAATTAGTAAAAATAGTTAATACGAGATACGAATTAAGATGGAGGAGATAATATGACAGAAAAAATAATTACTAAAAAAGAAGTAGAATATGTCGCTGAATTATCTAAATTAGAATTTAATGAAGAAGAAAAAGAGGAATTTACTTCTCAGTTAAATTCAATTTTAGATTATTTTAAAAAATTAGATGAACTTGATACTGAAAAGGTTGAACCCACCGCTTATGTTATTTCCATGCCTAATCTAATGAATGAAGATAAGGTTAAACCTTCTTTACCCCGAGAAGAAGTCCTTTCCAATAGTAAATATATTAAAAAAGGATATTTCAAAGTTCCTAAAATAATGTAATCTAAAATTTGATAAAGTAAGAGGAGGAAAGATAATTGACCTTAAACCAATTAACTGCTCACGAAGCTGTAAACTTAATTAAAAAAAAGAGAATAACTGCTTATGAAATTATGCAGGATATTTTTAATCAGATAGATAAAGTAGACAATCTAATCAAAGCCTTTCTAGTTATTAACCGAGAAGAGGCCTTAAAACAAGCCAAAGAAATAGACAAAAAAGTGAAAAACGGAGAAAAACTTCCTCCTCTGGCAGGTGTAGCGGTTGCTATAAAGGATATAATTACTACAAAAGGATTAGAGACAACTTGTGGTTCTAAAATACTAAAAGGTTTTATTCCGCCCTATAATGCTACGGTAATAAATAGATTAAGGGAAGCGGGAGCAATAATAATAGGAAAAACCAATATGGATGAATTTGCTATGGGTTCATCTACTGAAAATTCTGCTTTTGGCCCCACTTATAATCCCTGGGACTTGGAAAGGGTGCCCGGTGGTTCCAGCGGTGGTTCATCTGCCGCAGTGGCAGCAGATGAGACCTTTGTTGCTTTGGGTACAGATACGGGAGGCTCTATACGTCAACCTGCATCTCTCTGTGGAATGGTGGGATTAAAACCGACTTATGGCAGGGTCTCCAGATACGGTTTGGTTGCCTATGCCTCGTCTTTAGATCAAATAGGACCCATAGCAAAAGATGTGACCGATTGTGCTCTAGTAATGAAAGTTATAAGCGGACATGATAATATGGATTCTACTTCCGTAAATTTAGAAGTGCCTGATTATCTAAAATCTTGTCAAGAAGGAATAAAGGATTTAAAAGTAGGTGTTCCTAAGGAATATTTTATCGAAGGAATAGACCCGGAAGTAAAGGGTGCATTGGATAAAGCTTTGAAAACATTTGAAAAATTAGGAGCAAAGATTGAAGAAGCATCATTACCCCACACAGAATATTCTCTACCCACTTATTATTTGATTGCTACTGCAGAAGCAAGCTCAAACTTAGCGCGATATGATGGCGTGCAATACGGTTATAGAGCAGAAGAGTATGAAAATCTGTCCTCCATGTATCAGAAGACCAGAAGTGAAGGTTTTGGAAGAGAAGTAAAAAGAAGAATTATGTTAGGTACATATGCCTTGAGTTCAGGTTATTATGATGCTTATTATTTGAAAGCCCAGAAAGTTCGTACTTTAATAAAAGAAGATTTTGATAAAGTATTTAGAAAATACGATATCCTTATTACCCCTACTTCGCCTACCCCTGCTTTTAAGCTGAATGAAAAGGTATCCGATCCTTTAACTATGTATCTTTCTGATATTTATACTATCCCTATTAATTTAGCCGGTATACCCGCAATTTCTCTTAATTGCGGATACAGCAAAAGTAATCTGCCTATAGGTTTACAAATTATCGGTAAGCATTTTAGTGAAGAGACTATACTTCGAGCAGCCTTTAACTTTGAACAAAATAATGGTGTAGAAAAGAAGAAACCATCGATAAAACCAGCAAAACATAAGGAGGCAAAAAAATGAAAAAAGAAGTAGTAATCGGTCTAGAGATTCATATCCAATTAATGACTAAAGCAAAAATGTTCTGTCATTGCAGCACTGATTACATTGGAAAAGAACCCAATACCAATACCTGTCCGGTGTGTTTGGGTTTGCCCGGTTCACTTCCCGTACTTAATAAAAAAGCATTAGAATTTGCCATAAGAACAGCAGTGGCTTTAAATTGTGAAATTAATCAGGTAAGCAAATTTCACCGTAAAAATTATTTTTATCCCGATTTACCCAAAGCTTATCAGATATCTCAATATGATATTCCTTTAGGGATAAATGGATATATGGAGATTTTGTTCCCCGAAAGCAAAGAAAAACACAGGATTGGAATTACCCGGGTTCATACAGAGGAAGATGCCGGTAAACTAGTTCATGAAGGGGATATTGCTTCCTCATCTTACTCTCTGGTAGATTATAATCGTTGCGGAATTCCTCTAGCAGAGATTGTAACCGAACCTGATTTTCGTTCTCCCGAAGAAGCTCGAATATTCTTGGTAAAATTAAGAAGTATAGTTCAGCATTTAGGAGTATGTGATGGAAATATGGAAGAAGGATCGATGCGTTGCGATGCCAATGTTTCACTTAGAGATGCGAAATCCAGTACTTTAGGTACCAAGGCAGAAATAAAGAATATGAATTCGTTTAAGGCAGTCAAAAAAGCCTTGCAATTTGAGGTGGACCGCCAAAAGAAGCTCTTGGCTGAGGGAATAGAGATAATTCAGGAAACCAGGCACTGGGATGAATCAAAGAGTGTTACTATCTCAATGCGAAGCAAAGAAGAAGCTCATGATTATCGTTATTTCCCCGAACCGGATCTCCTGCCTCTTAAAGTAGATTTAAAAATGGTTGATAAGATCAGGAGAAATCTTCCTGAATTACCTGAAGCAAGAAGAGAGCGGTTCATCAAAAATTATCAAATTCCCGAATATGATGCCGAGATATTAACTTCGAGCAAAGCATTGGGTGATTTTTACGAAAAGGCTGCTTCCTTATATTCCAATAGTAAAGTTTTAAGTAATTGGATTATGGGAGAATTAATACGTTATTTAAATGAAAATAAAGTAGAGATAGAAGATTCTCCTATTTCTCCGGAAAAATTAGTTGGGATGTTGAAATTAATTGATGAGGGAATAGTTAGTGGTAAGATGGCCAAAGGCATCTTTGAAAAGATGTTTAAGACCGGGAAAGATGCCTCTAAAATCGTGAAAGAAAGCGGAATTACTCAGATTACTGACAAAAATGCATTATTTGAAGTAATGGATAGGGTGATTAAGGAAAACCCCAGGTCGGTAGAAGATTTTAATGAAGGAAAAGAAAAAGCTTTACACTATTTAGTAGGCCAGGTTATGCGTTATACTAAAGGAAGGGCAAAACCCGATTTTGTCTTTGATACTATAAAACAGAGGATAAGGAAATAATTGGGTGTTGAAGACCAAAAAAGTTTTTTCATAACAATTTTTAATGAAATTTTTATTTTAGTTATTTTATTACCTCTTTTTAAAGAGATTAAAAAATTTATCCTGATAATGTTCGAATAATCCCCAATTATCCAGTTCTTCTTTTAATTCAACCGGCTCCAATTCTCCTTTTTCTACTAATTTAAATAATATTTCTATTTCTTCTCGGGCAGCTAGCGGGACACCATATCTATCTTTAGAGATAATAGCTTGACCAATCTGGTTTACGCCTATAAACCCTCTTTTTCTAAAATCAGGTACCTGAGCTGTATAAACACTTCTAACCATCATATCTAAAATAAACTTCGAAAGAGATACGTCCCATAGACCAGCTATACCCTTAATAACGGCACAAAGGGTATCTCCCTTTTTATCAATCTCATGGTTAATATTTTCTGCTACGGTTAACAAAGGACCGGAAACGAAATTCATTTCATCAAGTTCTTTGTTAACCTTAAATTTATAAAGAATTCCTGCTAAATCAGGATATTGGCTGGCCAGTATTTCAAAAGCCTTTTTAGCTTCTCCGCTAAACCCTTCTATTCTAAACATATAAGAAGGAGTAAGTAATTTAGGTTGATACCAGCTAACTTTTCCCTCCCTAACTACAGTTTCTAAATTATCTTTGGTAAATTCAGAATATACCGGTTCAGTTAGAACATAATAATGAATTACCGAGGAACCAAAAGTAGATATTAGTTGTTTAGGTCTTCTTAATATTTCAGTATGTTCAAAAGCATACCTTATTTTTTCATCTATATTCATTTTTACTCCTACTTAATTCGAAAAAATATTTAATTCTTTTTCCAAAAAATAATTTATATATAATTTATAGCTAATCCGATGTTTTTATCTCTTAGCTCGATACTCGATACTATATACTTGATACTGTAATTAATCAACATGACAAAAAAAATATTTTAATATATAATATTGACATTAATATTTTACTACAAAAAGAGGAGTTATGCCACATTTTTTGTAACTTATAATAATTATATTAAATTTAAAGAGAGAGAAGGGGATTATTATCAGAAAGATTATTATTGGAGTTATGGGCGGAGGCAAGTTGGTAAAGACAATTTTTAAATCTAAGGAAGTGGCTAATTATGTCTAAGATATTAATAAAAGTAGATGGCGCCTGTTACCCCAACCCAGGGAATATGGCAATTGGTATAGTGATTTATAAAGATGGAGAATTGTTTAAAAAAATAAGTGAAGCTATCGGTTATGGAACAAATAATATTGCTGAATATAAAGCCTTAATTAGAGGGTTGGAAGAGGTAAAAGAAATAAACCCTGAGAGGATAGATATATATTGTGATAGCCAACTATTGGTTAAGCAGTTAAATAAAAAATACAAAGTTAAAAATAAGGGAATAATTCCACTATTTAATCGGGTTGAAGAGATCATTCGAACCATTCCAGGGAAAGTATATTTCATCTGGAATAGAAGAGATGACAACACCATGGCTGATGGCTTAGCTAAAAGAGCTCTGACTGAAGAAGAAATAAGCAAGAGGGAACAGTCTGCTAAAGATTTAAAGGTAGAACAAAAAAATGATTATTTTTTAGTAAGTAGTTCAAAGCCGGGAAAATATTATAAGGTTGATATAAATATCCCTCAGTGCGAATGTATAGATTTTTTAAGAAGAGCTCGAAAATTAAAACTCGAGTGTAAACATATAATGGCAGTTCGGAACTTTTTACAAGAATCGGGAAGAAAAAGAGAGACCAAGAGCAGGCCAAAGATGAAAATATTGATATTAAGCAAGATGGTGAAACCTCAAGTATGGGAGAAGGCATTTAATGAATTAAATAAAAAAGCAAAACTTAATTTAGAGTTTATTATACCTAAAAAGGATGAAAGAGAAACTATTAAAAAATACCTCAAAGATGTTGAAGCGGTGATAGGAGAAAATTTCAGTAAAGAAGACCTTGAACAGGCTAAGAAATTAAAATTAATTCAAATTCCTTTTGCAGGGGTAGATAAATTAGATTTTAGCTTATATAAAAATTACCCAGACATATTTATTTGTAATATCCATGCCAATAAGTTTGCAGTTGCTGAACATGCCTTCGCTCTTATTTTAGCTTTAGCTAAAAATATTGTTCGTAACGACAGAGATTTGAGATTGGGTAGGTGGCATGGCTTTACTGTCAAAGAACCTACGGTTCAACTTCAGGGTAAAAGTTTAGGAATAATAGGTTTGGGTTCAATTGGATGGGAGATTGCTAAAATTGGTCATACCTTAGGCATGAAAGTGTTTGCTTTAAAAAGGAAGATAGAGGAGAAGGATTTAAAAAAGAAAAATATTTTGGAATTTTTAGGAGAAAAAAAAGATTTAGAAAAAGTGATTAAGGAATCAAATTTTATTGTGGTAGCTGTTCCCCTGACTAAGGAAACCAAGGGATTAATTGGAAAGAAAGAGCTAAAGTTAATGAAGGGAAAATATCTTATAAATATTTCCCGAGGAGTGGTAATAGACGAGGAAGCTTTATTTAAATCTTTAAAAGAAGGTAATCTTACTGGAGCAGCAATAGATACCTGGTATCAATATCCTTCTTCGGAACAGAGAGAAGTACTACCCAGTAAATATGATTTTAATAAATTAGATAATGTAGTGATGAGTCCTCATACCGCAGGCTATACTGATAGAGCATTAGAAGAAAATATAAAGTCTGTTTTTGATGATATAGTGAAGATTTATTACGGGGAAGAACCAGAAAGTAGAATAGATCCTGAATTAGAATATTGATATAGTCAGTATCGAGTATCCAGTATCCAGTATCAAGTATCGAGTGAATAACTGAGGCAAATTTGTAAGATTCTTAAATTTTAGAAGTTTTTAGTTATTCTTTTATTTATTTTTTCTCTTTACTCTATACTATATACCGGATATTCGATACTGGATACGAGCTTTCAGGGTTTACTCAAGTATTTTAAAAAATCAGAATCAGTAGAAAGCAAGACAGTAGTTTTGTCTATAAATGTTTTCCTATAAGCTTCTAGAGTTCTGTAAAATTTATAGAATTCAGGATCTTGATTAAAACTCTCAGCATAGATTTTGATAGCCTCTGCTTCTCCTTCACCTTTTAAAGTTTGAGCAGTCTTATAAGCTTCCGCTAAAATAACTGTTTTCTCTCTTTCGGTTTCTGCAATAATTTTAGCCGATTCTTCCTGCCCTTCTGCTCGATATTGCTTGGCAATTCGTTCTCGTTCAGCTTTCATTCTATCAAAGATATATTTTTCATTTTCTGGTGGTAAGTCTACCCGTTTAATCCTTACATCTATAATCTCTATTCCATAGGTATTAGCTTTCTCATTGCTTATCTCGGTGACTCTTTTCATAATGCCTTCTCTTCTTTCCGAGACTATTTCGCTCATGTCAAACAAACCTAAATCCACTCTTAATTCGGAATAAATGATATCATCCAATCTTGCCTGAGCGCCAATTAAATCATGAACCGTTTGTAAGAATTCTAAAGGATCGATGATTTTCCAACGAGCATAATTATCCACAATCAGAGTCTTTTTGTCTTTAGTAATGATTTCGGTCGGGGCAGCATCGTAAACTAACAGTCGGTCTTCAAAAAATACTACATTTTGAATGAAGGGAACTTTCCAGTTTAGACCGGGCTCTTTAATTGCTCTTATTGGTTTACCAAATTGTAAAACGATTGCTTGTTTAGTTTCGTCAACAATAAACAAACTTAAATTAGCTAAGAATAAGATTACAACAATAAGTATTATTAGTAGCGTTCCTTTTTTCATTACTTGGCCACCTCCTTGGAAGGAGCAGTTAAGATACTTGTATCACCTAAGGGCAATAAATTTATTAAAGATTGATTTTCTTTTAAATCGACGATTACTTTATTCATATTCGGTAAAATTTCTTCCATAGTTTCCAGATAGAGGCGAGCTTGAGTTATATACTCGCCTTTTTTATATTCGGTTAAAATACTATTGAATTTGGCAACATCACCCTCTGCTTTTTTTATTCTCTCAATCTTATAACCTTCAGCTTCTTTAGTTATTTGTACTGCTTCTCCGCGAGCTTTTGGAATTAGATCGTTTTCATATCCTTGAGCTTGATTTATATATTTACTCTTATCTTCTTTGGCGCTGGCTACATCTTTAAAAGCTTCTTGTACTTCATTAGGAGGGTTAACATCTTGTAGCTGAACTGCCACTACGAAGATTCCTGATTTATACGAATCTAAAAGATCTTGAAGTAGTTTTTTTGTTCCCTCTTGTATTTCATATTTTCCTACAGTAAGCGCTTCATCAATTTTTCTTTCTCCAATTACCTGCCTTAAAGCAGCCTCAGCAGCATTTTTGACTGTCTCTTCAGGTAAAATAATATTAAAGAGATAACCAACCGGGTCTTTTATTTTGTATTGGACGATCGCTTCTGCACTGACAATATTTTCATCCCCGGTTAACATCAGTGCCTCTGCCGGAAGTTTCTGATAGCGAACAGGCGGGCCAGGGCTAATAGTGCGAAATCCTATTTCCACTCTTTTTACCCGAGTAACTGCCGGAGTAACCACTGTTTCTATGGGATAAGGTAGATGATAATTAAGTCCCGGACTTTCTATGCGGACAAATTTACCAAATCTTCTAACTACTCCTTGCTCATCAGGGGCAACTATAAAAATTCCACTGGCAAGATAGAGAGCAATTACTAATACTAAAATAATACCAAATATTTTCTTAGAAAATATTAATTTTGGTATTTTTTCAGCAAGATTAATAATCTTCTCTTTCTCTTCATCATAATAATCTGGCATGATAATTTCCTCCTTTAATTAATATTTGTTGTTAAAACTATACCATTAATTCGGATTATTCACAAATTTATTACATTTATGTCATTTATTTATTAATAAACTTGCTTGAAATGAAAAATTAAACCAGTTATAATAGTTAAAAATTAGAAACTATCAAATTGATTTAGAAAAAGATAATATTTATAGATAATTAAATCTAAAATAAATAATATAATGACGAAAGGAGAAAAAGATGACTTTTGTAACTACTAAAGAAATGTTAAAAGATGCTCAGAAAGGAAGATACGGTATTGGTGCATTTAATGCCAATAATATGGAGATTATTCAGGCTATAATTGAAACTGCCGAGGAAGAAAAAGCGCCGGTGATTTTGCAAGCTTCTCAGGGAGCTATAAAATATGCGGGGTTAGAAACTATTGTAGCTATGGTTAAAGTCATGGCTGAAAAAGTAAAAGTACCAATAGCTTTACATTTAGATCACGGTACAGATTATTACCAAAATATAAAATGTTTAAGAGCAGGATTTACCTCTTTAATGTTTGATGGTTCAAAATTACCATTTAATGAAAATGTTGATATGACTAAAAAAGTAGTAGAGATGGCTCATACCGTTGAAATTCCGGTAGAAGCAGAATTGGGTCAGATAGGTACTATGGGAGATAGTGATGAACCCGGGGTTGCTTTGGAGAAAGTAAAAGAGAGTATGGCTGTTCCAGAGGAAGCTGCAAAATTCGTAGAGTTGACCGGAATTGATTCTCTTGCTGCAGCCGTGGGGACAATTCATGGATGTCGTACTCCTTTTGCAAAGTTAGATATCCCTCGTATCGAGAGAATAAGAGAATTAACTGCAGTTCCTTTGGTTTTACATGGTGCCTCCGGGGCGAATGATGATGAGGTCAGAAAAGGTATTGCCGCAGGAATATGCAAGATAAATATAGATACTCTCATCAGAATGATTTTTACAAAAAAGATGAAAGAGATATTTGAGGAAAACCCAAATCAAATAGACCCTCGCAAAATATTGGGACCGGCAAAAGATGCAGCCAAAGAAATTATTCGTGATAGAATGAGAGTCTTTGGTTGTTGCGGAAAGGCTTGATAAATATGATTAAAAGAGTAGGCATTTTAACCGGGGGAGGAGATTGTTCCGGATTAAATCCGACTATCAGGGGAGCAGTATACCGGGCTCAGGATTATAATTATGAAGTCTATGGCATTCAAGAAGGATGGAAGGGATTGATAAAGGAAAATATAAGCCCCCTATCTTTAAGTGAAGTAAAGGAAATAGTTGATAGGGGAGGTACTGTTTTAGGGACTTCAAGATTAAATCCTTATAAAATAGATAATGGCATTAAACAGGTTCTTGACTCAATAAAAAAGTTTAAATTAGATGCGGTGATAGCTATTGGCGGGGAAGATACTTTAGGTGTAGCTAATAAATTATTTAAAGAGGAAAATGTTAAGTTGGTTGGTGCTCCTAAGACTATGGATAATGATCTTAGCGGGACAGATTACACTTTTGGTTTCGATAGTTCAGTCACCCGGGCAATTGAGGCGATGCGAAGCCTTCAAGATAGTGGACGCTCTCATCGCAGAATAATGGTTTTAGAAGTAATGGGAAGACATGCCGGTTGGGTAGCTTTATTTACCGGTATGGCTTCTGGCGCAGATTGGACCCTTATTCCTGAAGAAAAAACAGATATAAAGAAGATGTGTTTGCATTTAAAAGAAGTCTATAAAAAGAACAAGTATGCTTCTGTGGTTATATCGGAAGGAGTAACTCTTCCTGGCATAGATATCGAGAAGGAAAGCTTGGACCACTTTGGGCATATGATATTACGGGATAGGGGAGTGGGAAATCTTTTGGCTGATTTAATTAAAAAGAATACCGGCATTGAAGCTCGCCATGCAGTGATAGGTCATATTCAAAGAGGGGGTTCTCCTACACTTTTCGACCGTATTTTAGGTCTTAGGTGTGGAGTTACTGCCGTAGATCTGATTGCTCAAGGAAAATTTGGTTATATGGCCGCCCTTAAAGGCAGTGAAGTAATAGGAGTACCTTTAGAAGAAGCGGTAAGCAAACTTAAATTGGTAGATAAAAAATGGTGGAAACTGGCACAGGTATTTTTCAAATAAACAGAATCAGTATCGAGTATATATTATCGAGTATATAGTAAAGAGAGAAAAGCAAAGAGAAGAATGACTGAAAAGATAAAATATATTTGTCGAATGACAGTAAAAATAATACAAAAATTATAATCCAAATTTATATAAAGTATTCTTTGTTTTTAATATATACTCGATACTATATACTGTTCTTACTCGATACAAGATGTAGACTAGGGGGTTTTATCGTGTGGCACGCAAACTTTGTTCACCTACATGTACATACTGAATATAGCCTGTTAGATGGAGCCTGCCGAATATCAGAATTAGTCGCTCAAGCTAAAAAACACAAAATGCCTGCTTTGGCTATTACTGATCATGGGGTTATGTATGGAGCTATACAGTTTTACAAAGAAGCTATCAGGCAGGGAGTAAAACCCATTATTGGTTGCGAAATGTATGTTGCCCAGCAGAGCAGGCTTGACAGATCCTCACAAAGAAAAGAAACTCCCCATCACATAATACTACTGGTTAAAAACAATGAAGGTTATAAGAATTTAATAAAGTTAGTTACCTTATCTTATCTGGAAGGTTTTTATTATAAACCAAGAATTGATAAAGAAGTATTAAGAGAACATAGCGGCGGATTAATTGCTCTTTCTGCCTGCTTAAAAGGAGAAATCTCTCAATGTATTTTAGGGAATGATATTAAGAGAGCAAAAGAAGTAGCTCTTGATTTTTTAGATATTTTTGGCAAAGATAATTTTTATTTAGAATTACAAAAAAACGGTATTCCCGAACAGGAAATTGTAAACGAAAATCTCATTCAGATAAGTCAAGAACTTTCTATTCCTCTTGTTGCGAGCAATGATATTCATTATATAAATAAAGAAGATGCCCGAGCCCACGAAATTTTACTGTGTATCCAAACAGCTACAAATTTAAGTGACTCTAAACGTTTAAAATTTGCCACTGATGCATTTTATTTTAATTCTCCAGAGGAAATGAATAAAAACTTCTCAAAAGTTCCTCAAGCCATCGAAAACACTATCCGTATTGCTGAAAGATGTAATTTAGAAATAGATTTTAGGCATGCTCAATTACCAGAATTTAAGGTTCCTCCCGAATATAATATTAATACTTATTTAAAAGAGCTATGCTATAAAGGGCTTAATGAGAGATACCCCGAGACTACCAAACCGTTAGAGGAGAGATTAGAGTACGAACTTTCAGTTATAAAAAAAATGGAATTTGAACCTTATTTTTTAATTGTGTGGGATTTTGTAAGATATGCCAAAGAAAAGGGAATTATGGTGGGACCTGGTCGAGGTTCTGCAGCAGGAAGTTTAGTTGCTTATTGTCTGAATATTACCAATATTGACCCTATAGCATACGGATTGCTGTTTGAAAGATTTTTAAATCCTGAAAGAATCAGTATGCCAGATTTTGATATTGATTTTTGTTATGAACGAAGAGAAGAAGTAATTGAGTATGTTTCTAAAAAATATGGTAATGATAAAGTAGCTCAGATTATTACTTTTGGTACTATGGCAGCCAGAGCTGCTGTTAGAGATGTAGGAAGAGCATTAGGAATTCCCTATGCTCGGGTGGATACTATCGCTAAAATGATTCCCTGGGAACTTAATATTACTATCGAAAAGGCTTTAAAGATGGAAAGCCGACTTAAAGAGTTAATGGAAAGTGACGAGGATATAAAAAAGTTAATTGAAACTGCTTCTTTTTTAGAAGGTTTAGCTCGTCATGCCTCGACCCATGCTGCGGGTATAGTTCTTTCTCGAAAGCCACTGACTGATTACATTCCTTTACAAAAGACAGCTGAAGGAGAAATATGTACTCAGTATGCTATGGCTGAATTGGAAGAACTGGGATTATTGAAGATGGATTTTTTAGGACTCCGCACCCTGACTGTAATAAGTGATGCTTTAAAAATAATAAAACATACTCGGGGAGAACAGGTTGATATAAACAAAATACCTTTGGATGATAAAAAAGTGTACAAAATGTTATCTAAAGGAAACTGTGCTGGTGTTTTCCAAATAGAAAGTGAAGGGATGAGAGATTTAGTTAAAAGATTAAAACCGGAAAACTTAGAAGATATTACTGCCTTGCTGGCATTATATAGACCAGGACCTTTGGGGAGCGGCATGATCGAAGATTTCATTAATAGAAAGAAGGGAATTGTAGAAATAAAATATCCTCATCCTCGTTTAGAGTCTATATTAAAGGAAACTTATGGAGTAATCGTTTATCAGGAACAAGTTATGATGATTGCCAGTGAATTGGCCGGGTTTACTTTGGGACAAGCAGATATCCTGCGAAAAGCTATGGGAAAAAAACAGAAAGAAGTGATGGAAAAACAACGGGAACTTTTTATAAAAGGAGCTCAAAAAAATAATATTAAAAAAAATACAGCTGTTGAAATATTTGATTTGATTGCTTATTTCGCCGGATATGGTTTTAATAAATCTCACAGCGTTTCTTACGCCTTTATCTCATATCAGACTGCCTATTTAAAAACTCATTATACCTTAGAATATATGGCCTCTTTGCTTACCAGTATTATGGGAAACAATGATAAAGTAGCTTTGTATATAAAAGAATGCCGGAATATGAATATTGAAATACTGCCTCCCGATATAAACCAGAGTTTAGTAAATTTTACTGTAGTAGGGGGAAAGGCTATTCGCTTTGGGTTGGCTGCTATAAAAAATGTTGGCGAGAAAGCTATAAAAAGCATTATTGATGAACACAAAAGAAATTCTAATTTTACTTCTTTACTCGATTTTTGCCAGAGAGTTGATTTAAGAGTAGTAAATAAGAGGGTAATCGAAAGTTTAATCAAATGTGGTGCCTTCGATTCTATCGGTGCGAAAAGATCCCAATTACTGGCAGTTTTAGATGTAACCTTAAAAAGTGGCCAAGAATATCAAAAATCCAAGGGGAATGGACAGACTTCAATCTTTGATCTTTTCGAAGAAAATAACCCAGATAAAAATAGCGGTAATTACCAGGATAGATTACCGGATATTTCAGAATTTTCTAAAAATGAACTTTTAGCTATGGAAAAGGAAATGTTAGGATTATATATTTCCTATCACCCATTGAATGATTACAGGGAAAAATTAAAGAAAATTATAACTTCCACCTCAATCGAATTAACTAACCTTTCAGATAAAAGTAGAGTAGTTTTAGCTGGAGTTATTAATAATTTAAAAATAAAGAGTACCAAAAATGGGAATCTTATGGCATTTATTACCTTAGAAGATTTAGAGGGCACTGTAGAAATAATAGCTTTTCCTAAGGTTTATGAAAAATGCAAAGAAATGATAAAAAAAGATGAGATTATCATAACAGAAGGACATATTGATGTGGCAGAAGGAAAGACAAAAATTATTGCTGAGAAGATATCTCTTTTAGAAAAATATGTAGAAAATAAAAGACCTACTCCTAAAACAGAAGAAAAGAATCAGAATCTTGCTGAAGAACTTCACCTTGAGATTAGCACAGGGGAAAATGAATCTGATCTTTTAAGAAAATTGAAAGAATTATTTTACGGATATCCAGGGAAAAGTCAAGTAATACTTCATTTTAAGGGTAAGGATAAAACTATATTACATGCCATAGATAAAAAATATTCAGTTAACCTTGGTGATAAATTTATGGAAGAGATTCGTGGTGTTTTAGGAGATGAAAAAATATGGAAAGAAAAATGTTAAAGAATAATAAAAATTACTATTAGAGGATTTATTTATAATGTGGAAAGTTATTTATATCGCTAAGGATTTTTTATTAGCCAGAAATTTAGAAAAAATATTAAAAGAAAAAGGGATTGTAACTATTTTAAACCAATTAGAAATGGGGAAAGATGAATTAAACGGAAATGTAGAAATTTTAGTTCCTAAATGCGAAACTCAAGAAGCAATTGATTTAATCAATCAAGTTCTGATTTATAATGATGATTTACTAAATGATATCGACTAATCACTATTCACTAACGACTAAATAAAGTGGTGCCGAAGGTCGGAGTCGAACCGACACGAGCTGTGAGGCTCGCTGGATTTTGAGTCCAGTGCGTCTACCAATTTCGCCACTTCGGCATATGTGCGTCTCTGTTTAAAAATTATAGGTTAAGTGATATTTATTGTCAAGAAAAAATAGAACGAAAGAAGAGAGTTATGAATAATAGGAAAAAATTTATTTTGGTTGATGGACAAGGTTTGCTCTACCGTGCTTTTTATGCTTTACCTCAATTAACTACCACTTATGGCCAGATAATCAATGCAGTTTACGGGTTTACTATGATATTAATCAGATTATTGGAAGAAGAGAAACCAGAATATATGGTAGTTACCTTTGATACTCCTGTTCCTACTTTTCGACATAAGGAGTTTAAAGAATACAAAGCTCATCGGAAGAAAATGCCTGACGAATTAATCAGCCAAATTCCTCTAATTAAAGAAATTATCGATAATTATAATATTACTATTTGTTCAAAAGAAGGTTACGAAGCAGATGATGTTATTGGTACTCTTGCAAAGGAAGCAGAAAAAAGAAATTGTAATACGATTATTGTTACCGGAGATAAAGATGCTTTTCAGCTTATCTCTCCCCATACTAAGGTAATGACTACTATCAAGGGAGTAACCGAGGTGATAATTTATGATGAAGAAGGTATAAAGAAAAAATACGGAGTAGATCCGGAGAAAATAGTAGATATTTTAGCATTAAAGGGGGATATATCTGATAATATTCCAGGTGTTCCGGGTATAGGAGAAAAAACTGCCGTAGCTTTAATTAAAGAATTGGGCAGTGTAGAAAATATTTTGAATAATACAGACAAAATATCTAAGAAATCTTTGAGAGAACAGATAAAGAAATATGAAGACCAGATTAAGATGAGTAAAATGTTGGCTACTATAGTAAGAGAAGTACCCATAAAGTACGATTTTGATTCTTTTAAAGTTAAACTGCCAAATTACGAAGAATTGTGGAAAATATTTAAAAAATTAGAATTTAAAAATCTAATAAAAAAGATTGCTCCTAAAATTAATCATGAAAAAACTAAGTTAAAATTCAATTTGGTCGACACTGAAGAAGAATTAGAAGGATTGACTAATAAAATTATAGAAAGGAAATATTTTTCTTTCTATTTGGTTACTTCCTCAGACAATGCGATTTCATCAAATATTTTAGGAATTGCACTCAGCTTCAAAGATAGTGAAAATTATTATATCCCGTTATTTGCTTTAAATTTAATCGAAAATTCCAAATGTCTTTCTCTCGAATTGGTTTTAAGTAACTTGCGACCATGTTTTGAAAACCAAGGAATTATTAAAATTAGTCATAACCTTAAATTTAATTTCATATTGCTTTGTAGGCATAAAGTTGAAATAGAAGGAAATAATTTTGATACTATGATTGCTGCTTATTTGTTAAATCCCTCAAGAGAGAACTATGGTTTAAGGGATTTATTCTGGGAATATTTAAAATATTTTAAAAACGAAGATAAAGAAATTAAAAAAAAGGCTATTATGAGCATAAGCATAGCAGAAGCTTGCGAAAATGCTCAGAATATTTTGAAATTAAAAGATGTTTTAGAAGAAAAAATGGAAGAAAAAAACTTAATTTCATTATTTAGAAAAATAGAAATGCCTTTAGTAAAAATATTAGGAGAAATGGAAATCAATGGTATTAAACTGAATATTGATTTTTTAAAATTGATGTCCAGACAAGTGGATACCCGCCTTGAAGAATTGAAAAACACTATTTATAATTTATCTGGAACGGAATTTAATATTAATTCTCCTAAACAGTTGAGTATTATACTTTTTGAAAGATTAAAACTGCCGGTAGTAAAAAAGATAAAAACTGGCTATTCTACCAATGCGGAGGTACTTAATACTTTAGCTCCCCAGCACAAGGTTGTGTCTTTTATTCTGGAATATAGAGAATTAGACAAGTTAAAGAATACTTATATCGATAAATTACCCTTTTTGGTTAATAGTAAAACCAAGAGGATACATACTTCTTTCCATCAAACTGTTACTTCTACCGGAAGATTAAGCAGTAGTGAGCCTAATCTTCAAAATATTCCCATTAGAACCGAAATGGGGAGAGAAATTAGAAAAGCTTTTATCGCAGAGGAAGGACTTGTACTGCTATCCGCAGATTATTCTCAGATAGAGTTGCGTATTTTGGCTCATCTCTCTCGGGATGAAAGTTTGCTTAATGCTTTTAAAAATGATGAAGATATCCATGCTCATACTGCCTCGGGAGTATTTAACCTTGATCAAAATATAATTAGCGAGCAAATGAGAAGAATGGCTAAGGTAATTAATTTTGGTATTATTTATGGAATGAGTAGTTACGGGTTAGCAGGCAATTTGGGGGTAGGGAGAGAAGAAGCCGAAAAATATATTAATAATTATTTTTTTAGATATCAAGGTGTAAAAAAATATATTGAAAGGGAGAAAGAAGAAGCTCGAAAGAAGGGCTATGTATTAACTCTATTAAATCGAAGGAGATATTTGGAAGGCATAAACAGTAAAGATAGAAAAATCCGTGAATTTAATGAGAGAATTGCTATTAATGCTCCAATTCAAGGAAGTGCAGCTGATTTAATAAAATTAGCTATGATTAAAATAGATGAATCCTTTAAAAAAGAGCGATTTAAAAGTAGATTACTACTCCAAATACACGATGAATTAATATTTGAGGTTTACAGGCCAGAGTTAGAAAAAGTCAAGTCCATTATTAAAGAGATTATGGAACATAGTTTAGAACTTTCTGTTCCTATAAAAGTAAATTTGAAGACGGGTAATAATTGGGCAGAGTTAAAGTAGTAGGGGCAGACCTTGTGTCTGCCCGTAATAAATATTGTGCTGTAGGGGCTCGATTCCTGTCTGCGCCTGCCTGTGCGTTGCACCTGTCTGCGTACGGATACGCACAGGCAGGCATCGAGCCCGAAAGAAAATAATCACTGAACGGGGCGGATAAATCCGCCCCCTACACTAAAAACCAATAACTAACGACTAGCGACTATTAAGGGAGGAATCATGGCATTGATTGTTGGTCTTACTGGCGGAATTGTAGGCGGTAAAAGTACAGTAGCATCAATGTTTAGAGATTTGGGAGCTAAGATTATTGATGCTGATATACTTGGCCATAGCGTAATTTTACCATACAAACCTGCCTGGAAGAAAATAGTTAAATTATTTGGGGAAGATATTTTGAGAAAAGACCTGACTATTGATAGAGAAAAATTGGGTAAAATAGTTTTTGCAGATCAGGTTCTCTTAAAAAAATTAAATGAAATTACTCATCCTGAAATAATAAAGTTGATTAAAAATGAAATAAATTTAGCAAGAGATAAAACTCATAACCAGGAAAAAATACTAATTATAGATGCTGCCTTAATCTATGAAGCTAAGATGGATAGATTAATGGATAAGATAATAGTTGTATATATAGATGAAGATGAGCAGGTAAAGAGATTAATTAAAAGAAACAATTTATCCAAAGATGAAGCCTCACAGAGGATAAAATCGCAAATACCAATGAAAGAAAAAATTAAAATGGCTGATTATGTGATAGATAATAATGATACGTTAGATAAAACGAAGAAACAAGTTGAAACAATCTGGCAGAGTCTCTTATCTAGTATATCGTGAATCGTATCTCGTAAAAAAAGCAAGAAGTCAGTATTCAGAATATTTTATAGCTAATAAAGTATAGGTTTTTAACGATATACGATATACGATATACGATATACGATATACGAAAGAAGGGGTGATTGTTTTGAGTCTTGCTGAAACTATTAAAATTGCTCGAGGAGAGGAAAGAGCAGATCTATTATTAAAAAATGGGAAGATAATTAATGTTTTTTCCGGAGAAATATATACTTCCGATGTTGCAATTTATAAAGATATGATTGTAGGATTAGGGGAAGGATATGACGCTGATAAGGAAATAGATATTTCTAATTGTTATGTGTCTCCTGGATTTATAGATGGCCATATTCACTTAGAAAGTTCTATGGTCAAAATTTCAGAATTTGCTAAGACTGTAGTACCAATGGGGACAACTTCAGTAATAATTGATCCTCACGAAATTGCCAATGTATTGGGTTTAGAAGGTATCAGGTATATGTTAGAATCCAGTAAATATAACCCCTTAAATATTTTTATGATGCTACCTTCTTGTGTTCCTGCTTCATCTTTAGGAACTTCCGGAGCAAATCTTAGTGTAAATGATTTATTCCCTCTTTTAGACGAAAAATGGGTTTTAGGGCTGGGAGAGATGATGAATTTTCCGGGAGTTTTAAACCAAATTCCTGAGGTTTTAGATAAAATAGTAGCATTTTCAAAAAAATGTATTGACGGTCATGCTCCCAATTTATCCGGCAAGGATCTTTGTGCCTATGTTTCCGCTCAAATAAGATCTGACCATGAATGTACTACAGTAGAGGAGGCTAAAGAAAAATTGAGACTAGGTATGTATATTATGTTGAGAGAAGGGTCAGTCACTCGAAATTTAATCGACCTTTTACCCCTTATAAATCCTGATAATTCTCGAAGATGTTTCTTTTGTTGTGATGACCGCCACCCCAAAGATTTAATTGAAGAGGGGCATATTAATTATGTTATAAAAACTGCTATCAAGAAGGGTATAGATCCTGTTACCGCTATAAGGATGGCCACCATAAATACTACTGAATATTTTAGACTAAGAAATTTAGGTGCAATTGCTCCTGGTTATGTGGCAAATTTGGTTGTCTTTGATAATTTTAAAGATTTTAATATCCTTAAAGTTTTTAATAATGGAAAATTAGTTGCCGAAAACGGAGAGTTGTTGGAACTAAGTCCCAAACCATTGGAGGTACCTATCAGGGGGTCAATTAATATCAAGTGGCTTTACCCCGAAGATTTCAAGATTCCGGCAAAAGGTAATAAATGCAGAGTTATAAAAATTACTCCAGGCCAAATTCTTACTGAAGAAATGATAGAAGTTCCTAAAATCGAAGATGGCTTTGTCGTTTCTGATACCAAGCGCGATATCTTAAAAATTGCCGTAATAGAGAGACATCATGCTTTAGAAAAAGTAAATATAGGTTTAGTTAAAGGGATTGGCCTGAAAAAAGGTGCTTTAGGCTCATCTGTTGCCCATGATTCCCATAATATTATAATTGTGGGTACCAATGATAAAGATATGTTAAATGTCGGGGCAGCTATTTCAAAGATGGGAGGCGGATTGGCAATATCCGTGGATGAAAAAATAGTAAATTCACTTCCTCTACCTATTGCCGGTCTGATGTCAGATAAACCTTTATTAGAGGTAAAAGAAAATTTAGACTCCATCTACAAAACTGCCCAAAATTTAGGAGTTACAGTAGACAATCCTTTTATGAGTATCGCTTTTTTATCTTTAGAAGTGGCTCCTCATCTTAAAATAACCAATAAAGGCTTGGTAGATGTTAATAATTCAAAAATTGTAGATTTGTTTGTAGATTAGCTGAATAACCAATTAAATTAGTCGTGAGTGAATAGTATATCGTATATCGTATATCGTATATCGCGTGAAAAAAATATGATTCAGGTGTAGGGGCACAATGAATTGTGCCTTCCTGTTTTATTATCTTTTGTTTGCCTTGGGCACGATGTATCGTGCCCCTACAAATTACTTATTACGCATTACTCATCACTATTCTTATCCGCGATACTCGATACCCGATACGCCCCTCCTATCCGGGTACTCTTTCTTTTTTAACTATATACTAAATACTATATACGCAATACGATATAATAAGTGTATAATTATTTAATGGTAAAAAGAAGATTATAAGTATTAAATTATAAGTGTAGTTTTAGAAAGGTGTTGTAAATGACTCAAGAATTTAATTTAGTATCTGATTTTCCCCCTCAAGGAGACCAGCCCCATGCTATAAAAAAATTAGTAGAGGGTATACGTAATGGTTACAAATATCAAACTTTACTGGGAGTAACCGGTTCAGGGAAGACTTTTACTATGGCAAATGTAATTCAAAAAGTTCAATTACCCACTCTGGTTATTTCACATAATAAAACCTTAGCTGCTCAACTGTGCAGTGAATTTAGAAGATTTTTTCCTGATAATGCTGTTGAATATTTTGTAAGCTATTATGATTATTATCAACCTGAAGCTTATATTCCGAGAACAGATACTTATATAGAAAAAGATTCCTCCATAAACGAAGAAATTGACCGTTTAAGACTCTCTGCTACCAGTTCTCTCTTGGAAAGAAGAGATGTGATTATTGTTGCCAGTGTATCTTGTATATACGGGTTAGGTTCTCCTACAGATTACCAAGAATTAGTATTAAAAATTAGTAAGAACGAAATTTCCAAAAGAGATAGTATTTTAGAGAGGCTTATAAATATACACTATGAGAGAAATGATATTGATTTTCACCGTGGATGTTTTAGGGTTAGAGGAGATGTAATTGAAATATTTCCTTCCTACTTAGAGTATGCCTTTCGTATAGAGTTATGGGGTGATAAAATAGAAGCAATTTTAGAGATAAACCCTCTCACCGGAAAAGCTATAAAGAGAAAAGATACATTGATAGTTTATCCTGCAAAACACTTTGTTACCACTAAAGATAAATTAGAAAAAGCAATTTTGTATATTGAAGAAGAATTAAAAGAAAGATTAAAGTATTTTAAAAAAGAGGGAAAGCTCTTGGAAGCTCAAAGATTAGAACAAAGAACAAAATATGATTTGGAAATGTTAAAAGAAGTGGGATATTGCAGTGGAATTGAGAACTATTCTCGTCATATTAGCGGAAGAAAATCAGGAGAACCGCCGGCAACTCTGTTAGATTATTTTCCTTCTGATTTTATGATGTTTATTGACGAATCCCACGTAACTATTCCTCAATTAAGAGGTATGTTTGCGGGCGATAAGTCTCGAAAGGATAGTTTGGTAGAATATGGTTTTCGTCTACCTTCTGCCTATGATAATAGACCACTGTATTTCAAAGAAATAGAAAATTATATGGATAAAGTTATCTTCGTTTCAGCAACCCCAGCCAAATATGAATTAGAAGGAAGTAAGCAAACAGTTGAACAGATTATCAGACCCACAGGATTAGTTGACCCGGAGGTAATTTTAAAACCAGTTAAAAATCAGATTGATAACTTGATAGCAGAAATAAAAAAAAGGACAGAAAAAAAAGAGAGAGTATTAGTGACTACTTTAACTAAAAGAATGGCTGAAGATGTAGCTGAGTATTTGGAAGAAATTAATATAAAAGCAAAATATCTTCACTCAGAGATTAAGACTTTGGAAAGGATTAACATTTTAAAGGACTTAAGATTAGGTAAATTTAATGTATTAGTAGGAGTTAATCTTTTAAGAGAAGGATTAGACCTCCCGGAAGTATCTTTAGTAGCTATTTTGGATGCTGATAAAGAGGGTTTTTTAAGGTCAGAAACCTCTTTAATTCAGACTATGGGGAGAGCAGCAAGAAACATAAACGGCACAGTTATTTTGTATTGTGAAAATATGACTGGGTCGATAAGAAGGGCAGTGAAAGAAACTAATCGAAGAAGGGAAATACAATCAGAATATAATCATAAATACCAGATAACTCCCAAAACTATAACTAAGACGGTAGAAGAATTTGCTGTTATTAATAACATGAATAGTTCCGAAGATTTTTCTACTGTAAGCGAAGAGCATGAAAAATACTTAAGTAAGAGCAATTTATGGTTATTGATAAAATCTTTGGAGAAAGAGATGAAGCAAGCAGCAAAAAATTTAGATTTTGAAAGAGCAGCCTTGCTGAGGGATGAAATAAAAAGATTAAAAAAAGAGGAAACTTTATTCGGGAAATGAAGAATTAAATCAGTATATAGTATATACTGATTCAGAGGAGAGATATTAAGTGGTTCAGACTAAGATAATAATTAAAGGCGCACGAGAACATAATCTAAAGAATATTAATTTGGAAATACCTAGAAATAAATTAATTGTAATTACTGGATTGAGCGGTTCTGGTAAATCTTCTTTAGCTTTTGATACGATTTATGCAGAAGGTCAGAGAAGATATATTGAATCTTTGTCTTCTTATGCTCGTCAATTTATGGAAAGAATGAAAAAACCTGACCTGGATTACATTGAAGGATTATCACCAGCGATTTCAATTGATCAGAGAAAAGCAAGTAAGAATCCTCGTTCTACCGTAGGCACCGTAACGGAAATTTATGATTATTTACGGTTACTTTTTGCCCGGATTGGAATACCTCATTGCCCGCAGTGCGGTAGACAGGTTAGCAAGCAGACGGTCGAGCAGATGGTTGACCAAATTTTAAATTTATCCCCGGGAACAAAAATACAAGTTTTAGCACCAATAATTCGCTTCAAAAAAGGTGAACACAAACAAATATTAGAAGATATTCAAAAAAAAGGATTTGTTAGAGTAAGGGTTGATGGAAACACTTTCGAAGTAGAAGAGGATATAAAAATCGATCGGTATAAAAATCATAATATCGAAGTTGTAGTAGACAGGTTAATAGTAAATCCTGAAATGAAGACTCGTTTGGCTGGTTCTATCGAAACTGCTTTAAGTTTAAGTGAAGGAACAGTAGTAATTAATATAGAAGGTGGTAAAGAAAAGATCTTTAGCGAGCATTTTTCTTGTCCCAGTTGTGGAATTAATTTACCAGAAATTGCTCCCCGAATCTTTTCATTTAATAATCCTTATGGAGCCTGTCCTGCTTGTGGTGGTTTAGGTTTTAAAATGGAATTTGATCCTGAATTAGTTGTACCGGATAAGAACAAATCTATACTTCAGGGTGCCTTAGTTCCCTGGGGAGAGGTTAAAGGAAAATATTTATATCATATATTAAAAGGTTTAGCTGATTTTTATGGTTTCAACCTTGATACATCTTTCGTTAAATTAAAACCTGAATTTCAGGAGATTCTATTATACGGTTCGGGAGGAATAAAGATACCCTTTCAATATCAGAACGATGAACGATCTACCTATTGGACTCATGAAAATTCTTTTGAGGGAGTAATTAATAATTTGAAAAGACGTTATCGAGAAACTAAATCAGAATATATTCGCACAGAGATACAAAAGTTTATGAATATTGGACCCTGTCCCTCTTGTGAGGGTAAAAGACTTCGTCCGGAAAGCTTAAGTGTTACTATTGACGGTTTTTCTATAGCGGATATTACTGAAAAATCTATCGAATGGAATTATAATTTTTTTGAAAAATTAAAATTAAATGAAAGACGAAGGGTTATTGCCGGACAAATTTTAAAAGAGATAAAAAATAGATTAAGTTTTTTAAGTAATGTAGGTTTAAATTATCTATCCTTATCTCGTTCATCTTCTACATTAGCAGGAGGAGAAAACCAGAGAATCCGTTTGGCTACCCAGATTGGCTCGAGCCTAACCGGAGTACTTTATATCTTGGATGAACCGAGTATTGGTTTACATCAAAAAGATAACTCTAAACTTTTGGAGACTCTTATCAAGCTGAGAGATTTAGGGAACACAGTGATAGTAATTGAACATGATGAAGCTACGATGAGAATTGCAGATTACATTGTAGATCTTGGTCCTGGAGCAGGGGTACATGGAGGATATTTAGTAGCGAAGGGGAGCTGCAAGGATATAATAGAAAATAAGAAATCTATTACTGGAAAATATCTGAGCCACTTCAGTAAAATTAATATCCCCTCCAGAAGAAGAAAGGGTAATGGAAAATATTTAAAGATTTACGGAGCTCGACAGTACAATTTAAAAAATATTGATGTATCTATTCCATTAGGTACACTGACTTGTATTACTGGAGTATCTGGTTCCGGGAAAAGTACTTTGATCGAGGAGACCTTGTATAAAGCTTTAATCAAAAAAATATATCAGAGCAGAGTTCATCCTGGTGATTATGATAAGATTGAAGGAATAGAAAATATTGATAAAGTGATAATTATCGATCAATCACCCATAGGTAGAACTTCTCGCTCTAATCCTGCTACTTATACCGGAGCCTTTGTTCCGATTAGAGAAATATTTTCCAGGACCGAAGAAGCTAAAATTAGAGGTTATAAAGCGGGTAGATTTAGCTTTAATGTAAAAGGTGGAAGATGTGAGGCTTGTCAGGGTGGAGGGATAGTAAAGATTGAAATGTATTTTTTACCTGATGTATATATACCCTGTGAAATTTGTAAAGGTCAAAGGTTCAATCGTGAAACTTTAGATATAAAATATAAGGGTAAAAATATAGCTCAGGTGTTAGATATGACCGTTGAAGAGGCCTTGGAATTTTTTGCAGCAATCCCTATGATAAAAAGAAAATTACAAACTTTATGCGATGTAGGATTAGGATATATAAAATTAGGTCAATCCGCCACTACCCTATCCGGTGGAGAAGCACAAAGGGTCAAATTAGCTAAAGAATTGAGCACTAAAAGTACAGGAAAGACTATGTATTTATTAGACGAGCCAACCACTGGTTTACATTTTGATGATGTAAAAAAATTACTCAAGGTTTTAGATAGGCTAGTAGAAGTCGGGAATACAGTTATAGTAATTGAACATAATTTAGAAGTCATTAAATCAGCAGACTATATTATTGATCTTGGTCCGGAAGGCGGGGAAGAGGGAGGAAGAGTTGTGGCCAAGGGAACTCCTGAAGAAATAGCGTGCAATAAGAATTCATTTACTGGAGAATTTTTAAAAAAAGTATTAAATTAACTAACTTAATTAATAGGTCAATCGGTGAATCGGAGAATTGTTTAACTATGGATATTAAATCGAAGATAAGTAAATTACCTGAAACAAGCGGAGTTTATTTTTTTAAAGATAAAAAAGGAAAGGTAATATATGTAGGGAAGGCTAATTCCTTGAAAAATAGAGTTTCTTCTTATTTTATTAATTCTTCCCAACAGTCTCCAAAGATAAGTAAGATGATAAAGGAGATCGTAAATGTTGAATATATACCCACTTCTTCTGAAATAGAAGCACTTATCTTGGAAAGTATAATGATTAAAAGCAGTAATTCTTACTATAATACTCAATCGAAAGATGATAAGAGTTATCCCTATATTAAAATTACTTTAGAGAGAGACTTTCCTCAAATATTATTTTATAGAAAAATAAATCGAAAGATAAAAGAAGGTAAAATTTTATATTTTGGTCCTTTTGTGGATACAAATGCCACGCGGGTTGTTATAAAATTATTGAGGCAAGTTTTTAAAATTAGAGGATGCAAAAAAAAGGATTTAAAGAAGACGAAAATTTGCTTAGATTACCAGATTGGTTTATGTTCAGCGCCTTGTGCGAATATGATTAGTAAAACAGAGTACCGAAAAAGAATAAAGGAAATTTGCTTGTTTTTGGCAGGGAAACAAAAAAGATTATTTAATGGTCTTTATCGAGAAATGAAAGAAGCTTCTCATATTCTAAATTACGAAAAAGCTGCCAAAATAAGAGATAGAATAAAATCAATTGAAGCAATTTTAAAAGGTCAGGAGATAAACTTATCTAGAAAAAGTAATAAAAATGATTATTTGTTGAAAAAAATAGAAGAAGTAGAAGAAGACGAAATTAAGAAAGGCCGGAAGGCAGTTATTGATTTGAAAGATAAATTGAGCTTAGAAAAATTACCAGAAAGAATTGAAGCATTCGATATCTCAAATATTCAGGGAAAATTATCCGTTGGTTCTTTAGTTGTTTTTGAGGAAGGGCAACCAAAAAAGGAAGACTATCGAAGATTCAGATTAAAAAAAATTAAGGGAATTGATGATTACGCCATGTTACAGGAAGTAACGGAAAGAAGATATAAAAGATTATTGTTGGAAAATAAAAGATTACCTGATTTAATCCTTGTTGATGGAGGGAGAGGTCAACTTAGTGCGGTAGAAAAAATATTAAACGATCTGAATCTTAAATTGCCAATAATAAGTATTGCTAAAAAAGAAGAGGAAATATTTAAACCGGAGGTTCATAAACCAATAATATTGCCTTCTAATTCTGAGGCACTTTTTTTACTGCAAAGAATAAGAGATGAGGCCCATAGATTCGCGGTGACTTATCACAGAAGGATTAGAAGTAAAGAATTACGCAATTCAAAGTTAGATCTTATTCCAGGAATTGGCGCTAAACGAAAAAGAGTATTATTAGAACACTTTAAAAGCATAGAAGAGCTAAAGAATGCTTCCAAGATTGAAATAAGCAAAATACCAGGATTAGGAGATAAAATTGCCGAAAAAATTAAAACAGTTATGGGAGTAAGAAGATGATATTAAATTTTGAAGAAAAGAGACCAATGATTAGCGAAGAAAGTTTTGTTGCTAAAAATGCTACTGTAATTGGAGAAGTTATAATCGGAAAATGCTCCAGCATTTGGTATAATGTAGTATTAAGAGGTGACCTGGCTCCCATTAGTATAGGAAATAATACCAGCGTTCAGGATGGCAGTATTGTTCATTGTGATGTAGGAGTTCCTACTATAATAGGAAACAATGTTACCATAGGTCATAATGTAATGCTTCACGCGTGCAAGATTGGAGATAATTCTTTGATAGGGATAGGGGCAATCGTGCTTGATGGTGCAGAAGTAGGCGAAGGAGCCATAGTGGGAGCTGGGGCAATAGTAACCCCAAAGACTAAAATACCTCCGTTTACCCTGGCTTTAGGTGTACCAGCGAAGGTAGTGCGCAGTCTTTCTGAAGAAGAAATTGAGAATTTAAAAAACCACGCCCTGGATTATGTCGAGTTAATGAAAAAATATAAGTAAAGAATAGTATATCGTATATAGTATATCGTATTCTAACGCCTAGAATATTTGGTTAGTTGGTGAATTATATCAAACTAGCTAACCAAGCAACTGTTAACTATTCACTATCGACTAACGATTAATTTACTTGTAAAATATAAAAAAAAATGTATATAATAAAAAAAAGAAAAATATCAGAAAGTACCAAAATATTTTTTTCAAAATTAGTATCTGCTATAAATATAATTGAAGAATCGGCTAATCGGTGAATTGATTAGTTGGAGGTTAAAGATTTATGAAACATAAATCAGTTGCTGACAGTGCTTATGAAATATTAATCAAACATAAAAAGCCATTACATTATCGCGAAATTACTCAAGAGTTAACAAAAATAAGACCATTAAAGGTCAAAGAACCCTATTATGCTGTAAATGCCTCTATGAGTGGAGATAAAAGATTTATGAGGATAAAAAGAGGAGTATGGGGTTTAGTGAAATGGCAATATAAAGATGCAAACATTAAGTATTCTCTCACCAGTTATTGTTTGAAAGACGGTACCATGTTTTTAACTAGTTATATGAGACCATTTTTCCCGAAAGAAGAAAATGCCGTTGAAATTACCTTTATAGATAAAGAAGGAAATAAAATAGAAGCAATAGTGAATAATGTTTCAAAATATATAGTGGGATTAAAAGAATGGTATGAAAAGAAAAAATTAAAGGTAAATGATGTTGTTTTTGTTGGCCTTATTGACTATGATAAAAAACGATATTTTTTGGTAACAGAAGATGAGACTAAGATAGAACCTCAGGACGATTTAAGTGAAAAAATTTTTAAAATATTGCAAGAAGCAGGCCGATCTCTAACTTATACAGAGATTTGCGAAAGGGTATTAGAGGTAGAAGTGAACGGAGAGAATTTATTTTCTAAATATATTGATAATATTTTGAGGAAAGACTTCCGATTTATCGAAGAGAAAGAAGAAATGTGGGGTCTCTTTGATTGGTTGAGCGAAATTAAAAAATTGCAATTAAGAATGATAAGTTCCGAAGATAACGAAAATCTTAAAAAATTACTTCAAAAAGTGTTTGAATTCTTGGGTTTTGAAACTTCTATTGTATTAGAAGGACAGGTATCTTTTATTTTAGCAAAAGCATTATTAGATTATAAAACATATAATTTAATTGTTGATGCAAAGTTATCAGATAAAAAAAACGAAAAAATACAAAAGTATGAACATTGGAACGAGTTGAGCAAGGTAAAAGAGGAAACAAAATCAGATTATTCGGTGATTATTTCTCCGGATTTCGATTATGATAAACTAAACCGAAAAACAGATAAGAACAAAGTTACATTGTTTGAACTAAGGTGGTTATGCAATCTGATAGAAGAACATGATAAATTACCTTTTTCTTTAAGTAATTTGGAATCAATTTTTTTAGTAGATAATTCTACTGAGAATAACATTTTTCAATTATTTGAAAAAAGAAAAATACTTTATAACAAAATAAAACTGGTTAATATCATTATTAATTTATTACACGAGAATAGTGGCAAAAAAATTTATCTTAATGTAGAGTCACTAACCAAAATTATTAATCAAAGAACAGACACATACATTGGTTTTGAAAGAGTACAAGAATATGAAGTAGAAGAAATTACTAAAGTATTTTCTTTGGAGCCATTTAATATAATACAAAAAACGGAAATGGGAAGCATTATATTAAACTTTAAACCGGAATTAGCAAAAGAAAGATTAAATAAAATAATTGGGGAAATATTTTAGTATATCGTATGTCGTATATCGTATATCGAAAATCACATAAGAAAAAACCAGGAGAAAAATAGAGGAAGGAGTAAAATCATGAAAATAAGATGGTTCGGGCATTCTTCGTTTTTAATTGAATCTGAAAGAGGAATTAAAATTATCACTGATCCTTTTGATGAAACTCTTGGCTATAAACTCCTTCGGATTAAAGCAAATATTGTTACTGTTAGTCATGAACACTTTGACCATAATTATGTGAGAGGAGTAAAAGGGAGGCCGGTAGTTTTTAAAGGCCTGGTAAACAGAGAATCACATAAAATGGAATTTAGAGGAATTTCATCTTATCATGACAGCGTTTATGGGGGACAGAGAGGGCCTAATACTATATTTGTTATAAAGGCTGATGGATTAAACTTATGTCACTTAGGTGATTTAGGACATATTTTAAATTCTGATAAATTAGCCGAGATAGGTAAAGTAGATATTCTTTTCATTCCTGTGGGTGGATTGTATACTATAAATAGCAGTCAAGCTACCCAGATAATTAAAGATATTAAACCAAAGATTGCAATTCCAATGCATTATAAGACCGAGGCTATTAAATTCTCTATAGACCCAGTGGAAGTATTTCTGTCAAATAAAAATAATGTACAAAGATTAGAATCGAGTGAGTTCGAAATAACAGTGGATACATTGCCCAAAAATACCCAAATTTATGTTTTACAATATCTGAAAAAGCAAGGAGATTTATGACAAAATATATTTTTATTACAGGAGGAGTAGTTTCATCTTTGGGTAAAGGTATTTCTGCTTCTTCTATCGGAAGGATATTAAAAAGCAGGGGTTTAAATATTTCCATACAGAAGATAGATCCTTACATAAATGTTGATGCAGGAACTATGAATCCCTATCAGCATGGTGAAGTATTTGTCACCGAAGATGGAGCGGAGACAGATTTAGATTTAGGGCATTATGAGAGATTTATTGATACAAATTTATCTAGTTATAATAATATGACTACCGGGAAAATCTATAGTTCTGTAATTTACAAAGAAAGAAGAGGAGATTTTTTAG
The DNA here is from genome assembly GCA_038203565.1 of Atribacterota bacterium. Classification (GTDB taxonomy): domain Bacteria; phylum Atribacterota; class Phoenicimicrobiia; order Phoenicimicrobiales; family Phoenicimicrobiaceae; genus Sediminicultor. Next base: position 28,550 of record JBBRDV010000002.1, on the reverse strand, counting down.
GAGCCACTGTTCAGGTGATACCTCATATAACTGATGAAATTAAATCTACCATTAAAAATATTTCCCAAAATAAAAAAGCAAAAATGGATGTAGTAATCGTAGAGATCGGAGGAACAGTAGGTGATATTGAAAGCCTTCCTTTTTTAGAAGCCATAAGGCAATTTAGAAATGATATAGGAAAAGAAAATGTTCTGTATGTACATGTTACTTTTGTTCCTTATCTTAAAGCTGCCAAAGAGTTAAAGTCAAAACCTACACAACACAGCGTAAGAGAGCTCAGAGAGATTGGTATTCAACCAGATATAATTATCTGCCGCTGTCAATCAAAACTTTCCGAAGAAATAAAAAATAAAATATCCTTGTTTTGTGATATTAAGAATGAGGCGATAATTGAAGCAATAAACGTTAAATCTATTTATGAAGTACCAATAGTATTTGAAGAACAAAAGTTGGGGGATTTAATCGTAAAGTTGTTAAACTTAAAATGTAAGGGTTCTGATTTGCAAAATTGGAAAAACATGGTTGATAAAATATATCATCCAAAAAGAGAAGTTAATATTGGAGTGGTGGGAAAATATATTAGTTTAAAAGATGCTTATATAAGTATTACCGAGGCTCTTCTTCATGGTGGAATCGATAATGATTGTAAAGTAAAAATAAAAAGAATTGATTCGGATGAAGTAAAAAAACATTCCCCAAAAGATCTTTTTAAAGGTATTAACGGAATCCTGATACCGGGCGGTTTTGGAAAGAGAGGGATAGAAGGTAAAATTGAAACGGTAAAATATGCAAGGGATAATAAAATACCTTTTTTAGGAATTTGTTTAGGAATGCAATGTGCCGTTATAGAGCTTGCTCGTAATATAATAAACTTAGAAGGAGCTAATAGTTCAGAATTTGATCCCCAAACACCATTTCCCGTAATTGATCTTTTACCGGAACAAAAGAAAATAAAAATAAAAGGCGGCACTATGCGCTTAGGTACATATTCTTGTAAATTAGAAAAAGATTCCCTTGCTTTTAAAATATTTAACCAAGAAATGATTTATGAAAGACATCGGCATAGATACGAATTTAATAATTCATTCAAGAATGATTTTTCTAAACACGGCATAAGATTTAGTGGTTTAAATCATGATTTAAATTTAGTAGAGATTATTGAACTTCCGAATCATCCCTGGTTTATAGGGGTACAATTCCATCCCGAATTCAAATCAAGACCTAACCGAGCTCACCCATTATTTAGGGAATTTATAAAAGCAGCAATAAAAAATAGTCGTTAGTGAATAGTAGGGGCAGACCTTGTGTCTGCCCGTTTGGTGGATTGCTTAATTAGTAAATCAAAATAATAGATAATTTATTTTTAAAGACAGGTGAAAAAAATGTTTAATGCTTTAATATTAGCAGGAACGAAGAAAAAAGGTCCTTTAGAAATTACTGAGAATGTAGATAACAAAGCTCTAATTATGATAGACAGTAGACCCATGATTGACTATATTGTTGATGCGTTAAATAATTCAGAAAATATTGATAAAATTTTAGTAGTAGGTCCAAAAAATGAACTTCATCCTTATATAGGTAAAAAAGTTGAGGAAATATTAAATCCCGGTAATTCTATACTTGAAAATATGGAAATTGGATTAAATTATTTTAATTCTACTGACAATTTATTGCTTTTAACTTCTGATATTCCCCTGATTACCCCTGAAGCAATTGATGAATTTTTAATAATATGTACTAAAAGAAAAGCTTGTATCGGTTATCCCATAATTACCAAAGAAAACATTATAAAAAAGTACCCTGAAACGGAGAGAACTTATGTCAAAATGAAAGAAGGGGTATTCTGTGGAGGGAATATTATATTTTTTAAACCAGAAGTATTTTTTCAAAATAAAGAATTAATTCAAGAATTATTTAATAATAGAAAAGATAACTGGAAAAATGCTAAAATGTTAGGCCTTAAATTTATATTAAAATTTTTATTTAAAACACTAACTCTGGAGGAAGCAGAAAAAAGAGTAACCGACATAGTTGGTTATAATTCTGTTGCAGTTATGGTATCATATCCTGAAATAATGATTGATTTAGATAAGCTCAGTGATTTGGAATTAATTCGAAACTGTTTGGAGAGGCAGAGATGATATTTTAAAATAATAAAAAAAATTTGTAATAATAAAATATTAGTGATAAAATATCTTTGGACATAAAATTTAGAAGGATAACTCTTCAATAGCCCTCTTTTTAATGAATTTTCAAAAAATATTACTTCTTTAAGCTATTTTTTTATTAAAAAGTACCGGTGGAAAATATATTTTTTAATCTCACAGGTTAAAAATAGCATTATACGCCAGTTTTTTTACTAAATTCATTTAGAAATAACTACGCTATTAATTTAAATATTATTTATGCCTTAAAAAAATATAAAAATATTAGTAAAATCTAATAGTATCCAAAGGGAGGTCTTGCAGTTGCTTTTAACAGAATTAAAGGAAAAAAAGATTAACGATTTATGCAAAATTGCGAGTGAATATAATATTAATAATTTTTCCAGAATAAAAAAGATGGATCTAATCTTTAAAATTTTACAAGCTGAAACAGAGAAAAAGGGTTACATGTTTTCTGAGGGGATTTTGGAGATTATGTCTGATGGATTTGGTTTTTTGAGAACAGCGGGTTACTTGCCTGGCGAAAATGATATTTATATTTCTCCTTCTCAAATAAGAAGATTTAATCTTAGCATTGGTGATCTTGTATCAGGCCAGGTTAGACCACCCAAAGAAGGAGAAAGATATTATGCTTTATTAAAAATTGAAGCCGTTAATCATGAAGATCCAGAATTATCTAAAAAAAGATTAGACTTTGAAAATCTTACTCCGCTTTTCCCAGAAAAGATGATTAAATTAGAAGATAAATCAAGTGAAATATCAACACGAATTATTGATTTATTTTCACCAATCGGGAAAGGTCAGCGAGGCCTTATAGTTTCCCCTCCAAAAGCAGGTAAGACAATTTTATTAGAAAAAATTGCCAATGGAATTACCGCTAATCATCCGGAGATAAATCTTATGGTTTTATTAGTTGACGAGAGACCAGAAGAAGTAACCAGCATGCAAAGATCGGTAAAAGCTGAAGTAATAAGCTCTACTTTTGATCAACCTGTCACTAATCATATAAAAGTTGCGGAAATTGTTTTAGAAAGAGCTAAAAGGCTAGTAGAACAAAAAAAAGACGTGGTCATATTATTAGACAGTATTACGAGATTAGCGCGTGCCTACAATCAAAATATTCCAACAAGTGGCAAAACTCTATCCGGTGGTTTAGATTCAAGTGCTCTTTATTTGCCAAAAAGATTCTTTGGGGCAGCGAGGAATATTGAAGAGGGAGGTAGCTTGACTATACTTGCCACCGCTTTAGTGGAAACAGGAAGCAGAATGGATGATGTAATATTTGAGGAATTTAAAGGTACTGGTAATATGGAATTAAGATTAGATAGAGAACTTTCTGAAAATCGAATATTTCCGGCAATTGATATTAAGAAATCAGGCACTCGAAAAGAAGAATTATTACTAACTAAAGAGAATTTACAAAAAATGTGGTTGTTAAGAAGAGCATTAGCTTCACAACCATCTCTGGGTGCGGTAAAATTAGTGATTACTAAATTAAAAAAGACTAAGAATAATCAAGAGTTTTTAGATTCTATTAAAGAACAGGATATTTAATAAAATATTATAAAGTAAATTAGAAAGATTAAGGTTTAGTGTAAATTGGTTACTGATTTAATTTTGACCTAAAAACAAGGATATGTTATAATTTATATATTTTTAATCTAATAATGTTAACGAAAGGAAGTCAAAGGAAGAGGAAAATGAAAAAAGATATACATCCAAAATATGAAAAAGCAACAATAAGTTGTGCTTGTGGTAACAGTTTTGAAACCGGTTCTACTAAAAAGAATATGAAAGTAGAAATATGTTCTGCCTGTCACCCTCTTTTTACCGGTAAACAAAAGATAATTGATACTGCAGGAAGAGTTGAGAGATTTAATAAAAAATACAATTTAACCAATGATGAAGAGAGTGATAATTAATTGAGATACTATCACAAAAATATTTAAATGATTTCAAAATAAATATTCCATTAAAAAATAAATTGAAAAAGTTTTTGATGAATGATTACAAGAATAAAAAATATGAACGAGAAAAAGATATTATTTAAGAATATTTGTAATAAAATGATGAATCAATTTAAATAATAAAAAGACAGAGCTTTCGAAAGCTCTGTCTTTTTATGTTAATTTAATTATATATGAAAATAGTTTTACATTTTAAACTAACGACTAACGACTATTCATCTACCTGTGCGTGCTTGCACCTGTCTGCGTGCAGGCGCACAGGCAGGTTGCACAGGCAGGCGCAGACAGGCTATCCACTAATTTTACGGTGTAGAGGAGGGAAGAAATGTCTAAGAGCAGAAATGAGGGGTGGATTGAAGTTATATGTGGGAGCATGTTTAGCGGGAAGAGTGAAGAATTAATAAGAAGAGTTCATAGAGTTCAAATTGCTAAAAAAAAGGTTCAGATATTTAAACCAACTATTGATAATAGGTATGCTGTTCAGTATATTTACTCACATAACGGTACCAAGGTTGAAGCTATAAATATTACTAAATCAAAAGAAATTTTGGAAAGAATAGAACCAGATACTGAGGCAATCGCTATTGATGAAGCTCAATTTTATGATGATGATATTGTACTCGTTTGCCAAAAACTTGCGGACCAAGGGAAAAGGGTAATTATTGCTGGTTTAGACCAAGATTTTAGGGGGGAACCATTCGGCCCCATTCCTAAATTGCTTGCAGTAGCAGAATACATAGATAAGTTGCAAGCTATCTGCATGATTTGTGGTAATACAGCTTCCAGAACTCAAAGATTAGTAGATGGTCAGCCAGCAAAGTATAGTGACCCGACTATATTAATTGGAGCACAAGAAAGCTATGAAGCGAGATGTCGGAAATGCCATGTGGTACCAAAGGAATAATTTGGTATTTCGTATAGGAATTAGTAAAATATGATATGTAGGGGCAGGCCTTGTGTCTGCCCGTAATAAGTAATATGTAGGGGGGGCACGATGCATCGTGCCCGATAAAGACTATACGCTATACTATATAATACGATATACGATATACGAGTTGAGAGAGGTTAATTCTATGAAAGTTAGGTTGATAAACTACACTAAGGGCCCTGAGAAAATAGTAGCTCAGTCAGCAAGATTATGCTATTCTGCGTTAAATATTGAAGATTTAGAAGAAAAACTTTCCGATGAATCGATAATAAAATTAATTAAAAAAATAATGAAATTAGGACATTATTCTGTTTTGGAGCATGCTACTTTTACTTTCGCCATAGAAGAAATATCCAGAGTTACTTCCCATCAATTAGTGAGACATCGGCTAGCCTCTTTTTCCCAACAAAGCCAAAGATATGTTAAAATAAATAAGGAAGGCTTTACTTTTATTATTCCAAAATCTATTGAGAAGAATAAAAAGTTAGCTAAAATATATATAGATACTATTAAAAAATTAGATGAAATTTATCAACTATTATTAGATTATAATATTGAGGCAGAAGATGCCAGATATATCTTGCCTCAGGCGGTTACAACTAAAATAATAATAACAGCAAATGCTCGAGAATTACTACATATCTTTAAATTAAGATGCTGCAATCGAGCCCAATGGGAGATCAGAGAAGTTGCTATGAATATGTTAAAAGAAGTTAAGGGTATTGCGCCCAATATATTTGAAAATGCTGGTCCGCCTTGTATTTTAGGACCTTGCCCAGAAGGGGAATTATCCTGTGGTAAACCCTGGCATAAAAATAAAGAAGAAGGAGTAAATAGATAATAATGAAAAATGCTGAGTGTAATTATGGAGGTCAAGCGGTAATTGAAGGAGTGATGATGAGATCTCCTTTAAAATATGCCATCGCTGTTCGTAAACCAGATAAAGAAATAATTTTAAAAGTAGGTAAATTAAGGACATTGTCCGATAAGATGAAATTTCTTAAATGGCCTATTTTTAGAGGAGTAATTAATTTAATCGAGTCTTTAATACTTGGCTTGAAGGCATTAACTTATTCTGCAGAACAGGCAACTGGTGAAGAAGAGAAAATTAATAGCGTAGAAATGTTTTTTACAATTGTAATTGCTTTTGCATTGTTTATAGTGTTTTTTATAGCTCTTCCTACCGCAATAGCTCGATATTTAGATAGGTACCTATCTAATATAATTATTTATAATTTGTTTGAAGGATTATTAAGAATTAGTATATTTATAACTTACTTATTCTTTATCTCAAAAATAAAAGATATAAGAAGAGTATTTCAATACCATGGAGCAGAACACAAGGTAATATATACTTATGAAGCAGGCGAAGAACTCAACGTCGATAATGTGAAAAAATACAGTACTCTACACCCTCGATGTGGAACAAGTTTTATTTTTATTGTTTTAATAATGAGTATTTTAGTATTTTCTTTGTTGGGAAAGCAAACTTTGCTTTTAAGGATAGCCTATAGGGTTTCCATAATTCCCATAATAGCTGGTCTGTCTTATGAAATCCTGAAATTATCCGCAAAAAACATGAATAAAACTTTTATAAAATGGGCAGTAATGCCAGGATTATGGTTTCAAAAACTTACTACCAGTGAACCTGATGATGCTCAGATTGAAGTTGCCATAAGGGCATTAGAAGGTGTTTTACCTGAACAGGAACAAAATATAAAATCCGAAGTAGAAAATAATGTTTAAAAAATTAGATGAATTAGAAAAAAAATATGAAGAATTGAATAAAGCTCTTTCTGACCCTAAAATTATTTCTAATCAATCTAAGTTTCAGGAATGCGCAAAGTTGCATTCCGATATTTCTAAAGTAGTTTTGAAATATATAGAATATAAAAATATAGCTAAAGAAATTGAAGAAAATTTAAAAATGCTTACCGAAGAGAAAGATGTGGAATTTAAAAAATTAATAAATGAAGAATTAGAAAGATTAGAAGGAAAGAAAGAAAATTTAAAGACAAAATTACAAGAACTAATGTTTCCAAAAGATCCTTATGATAAAAAAGATATAATAGTAGAAATAAGGGCAGGTGCCGGTGGAGATGAAGCTGCGCTTTTTGCCAGTGATCTTTTTAGAATGTATTCTCGATTTGCTGAAAATAATGGATGGAAAACTGAAGTAATGAGTTCCAGTCCTACCGGTAGCGGAGGATTTAAAGAGATAATATTCAATGTTGCGGGAAAAGAAGTATATGGAAAGTTAAAATATGAGAGTGGAGTACATCGTGTCCAACGTATTCCTGTAACTGAGTCAAACGGAAGAATTCATACTTCTACTGTTACAGTAGCCATACTTCCTGAAGCAGAAGAGGTTGAAGTTAATATTAATCCCAATGATTTAAGAATTGACACCTTCCATTCTACCGGGCATGGAGGACAAAGTGTTAATACTACGGATTCAGCGATAAGGATTACTCATCTTCCCACAGGATTGGTAGTTTCCTGTCAGGATGAGAAATCTCAATTTAAAAATAAAGCGAAGGCATTAATGGTACTAAGAGCCAGGCTTTTAGATAAAATAGAAAGAGAAAAGCATGATGAGCTTGCTCAGAAAAGAAAAAGTCAAATTGGTACAGGTGATAGAAGTGAGAGAATTAGAACTTATAATTTCCCTCAAAATAGAATAACCGATCATCGTATTGGTTTAAATTTACATAATTTGGAAGAAGTATTAGAAGGAAATTTAAATGATTTAGTGGCTAATCTTTCAGAGAAATTAAAAATGGGTAGTAAAATTTAAAACAATGTTGGAAAATAAATATAGATTTCAGACCATAGGGCAGGCCTTAAAAAATATTCATGAAATATTTAAAAATAAGGGAATAATAAATTCAGAAAGAGAAGCGGAAATTCTATTAAGTTATTCTTTGGAGATGAGTAGGAGCGAAATATATTTAAATTCTGATAGAGTATTAAAAGATATAGAAAAAACACAATTAGAGAAAAAGATTCAAAAAAGAATAGAGAAAATTCCACTCCAATATATTACTAAATACCAAGAATTTATGGGGATGGATTTTTCGGTAGAAAAGGGGGTTTTTATTCCCCGACCAGAGACAGAGATTTTAGTAGAAGAAGTTATTAAAAAATTAAAAAACCATAAATGTTCTAATAAATTAGAGGTAGCAGATTTAGGAACCGGTACAGGTATAATTGCTGTAAGTATAGCTAAATTTATAGAAGATATTATCATTTACGCAACCGATATTTCTAAAATATCTTTGCAAATAGCGTTGAAAAATGCTCAAAAACATGCGTGCAAAGATAAAATTATTTTTTTACAAGGAGACTTATTTGAACCATTTATAGGCAGAATAAAAAAAAATAGCTTAGATGGAATTATTTCAAATCCCCCCTATATAGATTCTTACGATTTTAAATTATTGCCGCCCGAAGTAAGAGACAATGAACCTAAAATTGCTTTATCTGGAGGAATTGACGGTTTAGATTATTATCGTAAAATAATAAGGAAAAGTCCTCAATATTTAAAAAAGAATGGTTTTATAGCTTTAGAAGTTGGGATGGGCCAAGCAAAAATAATAAAAGAGTTAATTTTAAAAGAAGATAATTATAGACAAAATGTTGAAATTTTTAAAGATTATTCTGGAATAGAGCGAGTAGTAATAGCATACAGAAAATGACCATAGTATTGAGTATAGCGTATATCGTGAGGATAATTTTGAAATGATCACAAATATCTTATTTGTTTGCACCGGAAATACCTGCAGGAGTGTTATGGCACAAGGATTATTTGAAAGTATGTTAAAAGAAAAAGCAGAAAATGAAAATAATTATAATATTCTATCTGCGGGAATTTCTGTTATTCCGGGAATGAGTCCAACTCCGGAAGCAATTTCAGTGATGTTTGAACAAGGAATAAATATTTCCCAACATAAAGCCTTACAATTACAGGAAGATTTAGTTAAAAAAGCAGATCTAATTTTGGTTATGTCCAATACACATAAAGATTATATTAAAACAAAATTTACCTTGGCTCAAGATAAAATTTATTTACTTAAAAAATTTGCTCAGGTTGGTGAATTTAAAAGTATACAAAAAACTGACGAAAACTATGAAGTAGTTGACCCTCTTGGTAGACCTATAGAATTTTATCGAATTGTAGCAAGACAGTTGAAAGAAAACTTAGAAAAGATATTAAATAAAATTCTTGAAGAAAATAATAAATAACGGTGGTGAGATAGAAGATGAAGGTAGCTTTGGGAAGTGATCATGGTGGCTATCAGTTAAAAGAAAATGTAAAAGAATATTTAAAGGAGCTAAACGTAGAATATATAGATTTCGGCTGCGAAAATGAGAAATCTGTAGACTATCCAGATATTGGATTTAAAGTTGCCATAGAAGTAAAAAAAGGAAAATATGACAAAGGAATCTTAATTTGTGGCACCGGAATTGGCATGTCTATCGTTGCTAATAAAGTTAAAGGTATTAGGGCAGCACTCTGTCATAATGAATTGACTGCCCGATATTCCAGAGAACATAACGATGCGAATATTTTAGTCCTGGGAGGTAGAGTTATTGGCTCGGGATTAGCCAAAGAAATTGTAAAAGTTTGGTTAGATACTAAATTCAGCCAGGAAAAAAGGCATATTAACCGTTTGAATAAAATAAAACAAGAAGAAGATAAAATTTGTAAATAAATTAAACCAGCATCGATACGACATATAAGGAGGAAAAGTCATTGTCAGAAGTAATCATTTTAGACCACCCTTTAATACAACACAAAATAACTTTAATCAGAGATAAAAATACTCAGATGAAAGAATTTAGAGAGTTAGTAGATGAGCTATCTAATTTAATAGCTTATGAAGCAACCAGAGAAATAGAATTAGAGGAAATTGAAATTGAAACCCCTCTTGGCAAGACTAAAAGTAAAATTATCTCGGGAAAAAACATTGCTATTGTGACAATTTTAAGAGCAGGTTTGGGCATGGTTGATGGGATATTGAAACTTATTCCTTCTGCAAAAGTAGGACATATTGGTATGTATCGTGATCCTGAAACTTTAAAACCTATAGAATATTATGCTAAATTGCCATCTGACATTAAAGATAGAAAAGTTATTATAGTTGACCCCATGTTAGCAACCGGAGGTACGGCTGTTGCCTGTATAGATTATATCAAGAAATGCGGTACAGTAGATATAAAGTTTATGTGCTTAATTGCTGCACCGGAAGGTATAAATATGTTACAAAAATACCACCCAGATGTAAAGGTATATACAGCGGCTGTAGATGAAAGACTAAATTCTCATGGATATATAGTACCGGGCTTAGGTGACGCTGGGGATAGGTTATTCGGGACAAAGTAAATTAGTAAATTTATTAAAGGAGATTTCAATTTATGAGCCGTCCAACCTGGGATGAATATTTTATGGAAATAACTGAATTAGTTTCCAAACGTTCTACTTGTTTAAGAAGAAAAGTTGGAGCAGTAATTGTACAAGATAAGCGAATACTTACAACCGGGTACAATGGCGCACCTAAAGGGCTGCCTCATTGTTTAGAAATAGGATGTTTAAGAGAAATAAAAAAAGTTGCTTCCGGAGAAAGGCAGGAGTTGTGTAGGGGATTACATGCTGAACAAAATGCTATTGTTCAGGCTGCATTACATGGCTTAAGTATAAAAGGCAGCGTATTATATTGTACAACTCAACCTTGTGTTACCTGTACTAAGATGATTATAAATTCAGGAATAAAGAAGATTGTTTATAAAGAAAAATACCCTGATGAATTAGCACGAAAGATGCTAAAAGAAGCAGAAGTAGTTGAGATTCATTATGAATAAAATAAAAATTGCTATGATTTTCGGAACTCGTCCCGAAACCATAAAGATATTTCCCATAATTTTACAAATAAAAAAATACCCTCATCTTATAGATTATAAAATCATAGTTTCTGGTCAACATCGGGAAATGTTAGATCAGATGTTAAAGATTTTTCAAATTAATCCTGATTATGATTTAAATATCATGGAAAAAGATCAATCTTTATCAAATATCACTAATAATAGTCTTTTAGGTATCGAAAAAATATTAAAAAAAGAAAAGCCGTCTATGGTATTAGTGCAGGGTGATACTACTACTACCTTTGCTGGAGCTTTAGCTGCTTTTTATCAGAAAATAAAAATAGGTCATGTAGAAGCCGGGCTTAGAACTCACAATAAATATTATCCTTTTCCCGAGGAGGTAAATCGTCATCTAACCAGTGTACTAACTGCTCTCCACTTTACTCCCACCAGAAAATCGTGTGAGAATTTGCTTTCTGAAGGAGTAAGAAGAGAAGATATTTTTATCTCTGGAAATACCGTAATAGATTCTCTGTTATTAATGATTAAAGAGAACTATATATTTAGAGAACCTTTATTAAAAAATAAAAAAATATTAGAGAAAAAAATTATTTTAGTAACCATGCATAGAAGAGAGAATTGGGGAGAACCATTAAGGGAAACTTGCCAAGCAATAAATAAAATAATCAATGAGCATTCTGATACATGCATCATTTTCCCTTTGCATAAAAACCCTGAAATAAGAAGGAATGTTAAGGAAGTCTTGCAAAATAGAAAAAATATTCTACTTCTTGATACTTTAGATTATGATGATATGATTAACTTAATGTCTAAATCATACATTATACTTACAGACTCCGGTGGGATACAGGAAGAAGCCCCTTCCTTGGGAAAGCCAGTGTTGGTCTTACGGGATGAAACAGAAAGACCGGAAGCAGTTGAAGCAGGTGTAGTAAAACTGGTTGGAACTAATAAAGAAAGGGTTTATAGCGAAGTTAAAACAATATTAAATAATAAAGATAAATATATAAAAATGTCAAAAAGTATCAATCCTTATGGAGACGGAAAAGCTTCAGAAAGAATTGTCAAAAAAATACTCTATAATTTTAATTTAATTGATCAATCTCCTGATGAATTTAAAGCAAAATAAATTAAAGTTTAAAACTAAAATCGAAAAACGCAAAACCATAATTTAAAATTCAAAACTTTTTTAAATAAAGTATTGCTATTAATGTCGAATTTATTCGACCTGCCTAATTATGGCAGGCGCAGACAGGAATCAAATCCCTACTTAGACAGGCGAGACGTCTGTCCTACGGTGGGCAGACACAAGATCTGCTCCTACATGTTATACATTATTATTTTCTTCACGAGATACGATTCACGAGATACGAATTATATTTGTGGCTTTTATTTCTCTACTATATACGATATACTATATACAAACGACTAATTAAGGTGTGATATTTTTATGTTTCCTATTTGGGATGATGTACCAACAAAAAAGTTTCCCTTAATAACAGTGATTTTAATTGCACTGAATTCAATGGTATTTTTATATCAAGTATCCTTAGGTGAAAGGTTCACTGAATTTATCCATTCAATGGGATTACTTCCTTTTGAAATTACTCATCATATCGATCTTTTTCCTTCCGGTCCAGCACCTATTTATTTAACTATATTTTCTTCTATGTTTATGCATGGCAGTATTGTTCACTTATTAGGAAATATGTTGTTTTTATGGATATTTGGAAATAATATAGAGGATTATTTAGGTAGAAAAAAATTTGTAATCTTTTATCTTATTTGTGGAATAGCTGCTGCTTTTACACAAGTATTTTTTAATCCTGATTCTAAAGTACCGATGGTTGGAGCAAGTGGAGCAATAGCTGGTGTATTAGGTGCGTATTTGTTGCTTTATCCTCGAGCTAAAGTTACTACGGTGATTATTTTTGTTTTTTTTGTTAGATTAATTAAAATTCCTGCGGTAGTAGTATTAGGTTTTTGGATAATATACCAATTTTTATATGGCATATCTTCTTTGGCGGTTAAAACAGGAGAGGGTGGGGTAGCCTGGTTTGCTCACATTGGCGGCTTTATTTGTGGGGTTATTTTAATTAAATTACTTAAGCCATTTTTGGAATAGTATATACGATATACGATATACGATATACGATATACGAGTAAAGATTGATAAATATATTTAAGTAAGTTATAATTTTAAAAATGTCTCAAAAAAATTAGTATAATAAAAAGGAAGGAATAAAATATGATAGGTACTGTTACCTTAAACCCTGCAATAGATGTAATTATAGAGATTAATAATTTAAAAATAAATCATTATAATAAAGTTTTAAATGCCCATACCACTTCTGGTGGTAAAGGGATAAATGTATCTAAAGCTGTTAGGGGATGTAACAGAGAAACTATCGCTATCGGATTTTTAGGAGGCGGCAGAGGGAGAATGATAGAAGAAGAACTAAGAAAAATGGGTATAACTACTAATTTTTGGCATATCGAAGAGAAGACTAGAAGTAATACCATTATTTCAGATAAAAAAGCTGGGCAGCATACTTTATTTAGTGAAGCAGGACCTAAAATTACAGAATATGACTTAGAGATGCTAAAATCAATCTTTTATCGGGTTATGTCTCAATGCAGTGTAGTTACACTCTCTGGAAGTTTACCTCGAGGCGTTCCTGTAAATATATATGGCGATTTAATTTCTATTGCTAAGGAAAGAGGGGTAAAAACTATTTTAAATACTTCCGGAGAACAATTTATAAAAGGTTTAGAGAAAAAGCCTTTTTTAGCAAAACCTGATCTTCGAGAAAGCAATCGAGTCTTTGGAATTAAAATTGATAAGGAAAAAGATGCGATTAATGCAGCAAAAGAAGTTGTACAGAGAGGAGCAGAAATTGGTGTAATTTCTCTGGAACAAGAAAAAGATATCATTGCTACCCGAGATAAAATATGGTTTGCAGAGACTAACTATCATGAAATCATAAATTTAATCGGAGCGGGCGATGCCTTGATTGCGGGATTTGCAATTGCCCTAACCGAAGAAGGGAAAAATCTTGAGGAAGCAATAAAATTTTCTATGGCCTGTGCTTTAGCCAGCGCTCTAAGAGAAGAAGAAGAATTTAGTTCAAGGGAAGAAGTAGAGAGATGTCTTCAATATGTGAACGTTAAGAGACTATAAAGATAAATATAGAGAGGAGATACTCAAGATTGAAAATAAAGGATATTATGATTCGGGATGTTACCGGTGCTTTAGCCTCATGTAAACTGGCAGATTTAATAGGAATATTATCCAGACATAAAATTACCGGGCTTCCAGTGGTTAACAATAATCAAGAGGTTGTTGGATTTATATCTCTACACGACATAATCAGAGCTACTCTACCGAATTATTTAGGAATTATAAATAGTGATTCTATTCTTTCTGAATTTATACAATTATCTAAAAGTTTAAAAGAATATTCTCAACACCCAATTGAAGAGTTTATGAGAAAGAATATTGTTACTATCAATGAAGATGACAACGAAGTTTTAGCAGCGGATTTACTAATTAGAAATAAAATTCAAAGGCTTCCTGTCTTGCGAGATGGGAAATTAGTGGGAATAGTAACTCTAACCGACATTTGCCGAGTGCTTATGTACAATAATGAAAATAAGAAGAGTTAAAAGGTGATACGACAGGCAAAAAAGTATTTTTATTTAATTTAATTAACAATTTGAAAAGGATTAAAGAAGCATATAATGAAAAAAGGTTTATTTATAACTTTTGAGGGGCTTGAAGGCTGTGGGAAAACTACCCAAGCAAAGATGCTTTTCGATTTTTTAATTAAACAAAAAATACCTTCTATTTATACTAAAGAGCCGGGGGGAACAAAAATTGGAGATAAAATACGTAAAATTCTTCTCGACCAAAATAATAATGGTATGGATTATAAAACCGAGATGCTATTGTTTTTAGCTTCTCGGGCAGAAAATGTCAGATTGATAATATTACCAGCGTTAGAAGAGGGGAAGGTAGTTATATCTGATCGTTTTTATGATTCTACTACTGCTTATCAAGGGTACGGAAGAGGTATAGATTTAAAAATTACAAAGCATCTAAATAACTTAGTCGTGGGAAAGGCTATTCCTGATTTAACCTTTATCTTAGATATTGATCCATACGAAGGATTAAGGAGGTCAGCTTCTTTCGGTAATTCGCGTGAAATGCGATTTGAAGAAGAATTTATAAATAAAAAAATTATCGGAGGGAAATTATTTTTAGAAAGAGTTAGACAAGGCTATTACCAATTGTCTTATGAAGAAACAGGGAGAATTAAAATAATTGATGCTAACAGGAGCAAAGAAGATATATTTGAAGAGATAATCAAAATTGTGAATAAAAAAATAGAAGATAACGTGTAGCACTACCAGGTACGCTATACGCTAGAAAGGTGGTACTTGTGTCTTTTAAAGATATAGTGGGACAAGAAAGAGCAATAAAAATACTAACAAAATCTCTAAAAGAGAATAAGGTTTCCTCATCTTATATTTTTGTCGGGAGCGAAGGTACTGGAAAAAAGCTTATGGCTATAGAATTTACCAAGGCGGTAAATTGTTTGAAACTTAATAAAAATTCAGAAGCTTGCGAAGATTGTCAACCGTGTAATGAGATTAGAAAGCAATATAGTCCGGATTTAAAAATAATTGAACCAATCAAGAGTTCGATAAAGATTGAACAAATACGAGAAATGCGAAAAGAAATTGTACTGAAACCTTTTAAAAATAAAAAAAAGATATATATAATAGACAAAGCAGAAGAAATGACCCTTGAGGCGTCAAACTGTTTATTAAAAACTATTGAAGAACCACCTTATTATGCAATAATAATTCTGATTTGCTCAAAGATAGATCCAATTTTGCCCACTATAGTCTCACGCTGCCAGATAGTAAATTTTGGATTAGTATCCTCCTATAAAATAAAAGAGTTTTTACTAAACAAAAATAAAAATTTAGAAAAAGAGAAAGCTGAAATTATTTCCAGATTAGCTCAGGGGAGCATCGGAAGTGCGTTAAAATTATTATCAGATAAGGAATATTTTATTAGAAGAGAAGAAGTATTAGACTACTTATCAGCCATATCTCCCGGAAAATATGGTGACGATATTTTTACAAAAGTTGAAAAGATGGTATCCGAAATAGATAGAATAAAAGAGATTTTAGAAATGATAAAATTATGGTATCGGGATATTTTAATCATTAAAAATACAGGAGACCAAAAGTATATTGCCAATTGCGATAAATTAGAAATACTTGATCAAAAATCTCAGATCTATTCTCAGGAAATTCTAATTGATATTTTGGATTATTTGGAACAGATAGAAGAATATTTGATAAAAAATGTAAATACACGTCTCATTTTGGAAAGATTATATATAAAGATGGTAGGTGTTAAGTATTGCCTAAAGTAACTGGTTTAAAATTTACCAAAACAAATTATATCTATTATTTTAAAATTAATAATAAAATTAGCTTAAAGAAAGGGGATATTTGTTTAGTAAAAACAGCTATTGGTTTAGACTTGGGCGAAGTAGTGATCCCTTACAAATATATAAAAAATGATGAATTAGATACCCCGCTTAAAAACATACTTAGAAAAGCGAATGAAGAGGATTTTAAGAAACTCGAAATAATAAAGCGAGAGGAATTTGATGCATTAAATATCTGTAAAGAGAAGATTAAAAAATATAACATGCCCATGAAATTAGTTTTCGTAAAGTGTTTATTTGATGGAAGTAGGATAATATTCTATTTTGTTTCTACTCAACGAATAGATTTTCGAGAATTGGTTAAAGATTTAGCTAAAGTCTTTAAAACTAAAATCGAGTTGAGACAAATTGGAGTAAGAGATGGAACAAAATTAATAGGTGGAATGGGAATTTGTGGGAGAGAAGTGTGTTGCGTTTCTTTTATTCAAAAGTTTGCTCCAATTCATATTAATATGGCTAAAATACAAAAAATTGCCTTGAATCAATCTAAAGTATCAGGCCTTTGCGGTAGATTAATGTGCTGTTTATCTTACGAATGTGAATTCTATAAAGAGTGCTTAAAAAAATATCCTAAATTAAGAGAGAATGTTGAAACAGAGAAAGGCAAAGGAAAAGTTATAGAAATAAATGTGTTAAAAAAATATATTATAGTTGAATTAGAAAGCGACTCTAACAGCAAAAATGATGGTATTAAGAAAAGAATTAAGATACCCGAAGAAGAATTCGAAGAACTTGTAATGAAAAATAAAAGTGCAAAAAATGATGATAATAAGTGATTTAGTGTATTGCGTCGGGTATAGAGTATGATTAAAATAAGTAATAATGAAAAAATAGAAGATCTGGGAGATAAAGGATTAAGAATTATCCAGGCAAGAGATTCATATCGTTTTTCGGTGGATTCTATTTTACTGCTTAATTTTATTAGACTTAAAAATTATGAAAATATTGTTGATTTAGGAACTGGTTCTGGAATAATTCCTCTGCTTTTATTTGGCAAAAGAAAGGAATTGTCTATTTATGGTATTGAGATACAAAAAGATTTGGCGGATATGGCCAGGAGAAGTATTGAATTAAATAAATTACAAAATGATATCACTATAATTCAAGAAGATTTCAGAAACCTAAAAAATATTTTTAAAAACCAGCAATTTGATGTTGTAGTAAGTAACCCTCCTTATATTTCTCTGGGGCAGGGGAAGATTAATCCTTCAAATAGTAGAGCCATTGCCCGGCACGAAATAAAAGGTGATTTAGAGGACATAATTTCCGTAAGTAATTATTTGCTAAAGAATAAGGGAAGAATTTATTTAATTTATAGAAGTGCGAAACTAATAAAATTAGTAATAGCTTTAAAAAAATATGGTATTGAACCAAAGGTTGTAAAATTCATTCATCCTCGGCCAGGAGAAAATGCAAATCTTGTATTATTAGAGGGAGTAAAAGGGGGAAAAGAAGAATTAAAAATTGAGAATCCTATATTTCAATATTAACCTAAAAAGTGGAGATGAATAAGTGTTTTGGATAAAAATAAAACAAGTGGAATTTTATACATTTGTGGAACGCCTATTGGAAATTTAGAAGATATTACTATCAGGGTTTTAAATATTTTAAAAGAGGTAAAATTAATTGCCGCTGAAGATACCAGGCATACAAAAATATTATTAATTCATTACCAGATAAATACAAAAGTTACAAGCTACCATGAATATAATAAATTTAAAAAAGCTCCCTACCTGGTAGAAATATTAAAAAATGGTCAGGACATAGCTCTGGTTTCTGATGCGGGTATGCCAGGAATTTCCGATCCAGGATATGTATTGATAAATTTAGCTTTAGATAATAATATAAAAATAATTCCCATACCCGGTGTTTCAGCACTGATAACTGCCTTAGTTGTATCAGGATTACCTACCGATAAATTTGTTTTTGAGGGGTTTTTACCTCGCAAAATCAAAGAGAGGAAAAGATATTTTAAAAGTATAAAAAATGAAGAGCGAACCATTATTTTCTATGAAACCCCTCACAGATTGAAAAGAGCCCTGAAAGATATGTTAGAAATTTTGGGAGATAGAAAAATAGTAATAGCTCGCGAGTTGACCAAGAAGTACGAAGAGATAATCAGAGGAAAACTAAATCTGGTTCTAAGTGAAATAAATACAAAAGAGGTAAAAGGTGAAATTACTCTAGTCGTCCAGGGGGGAATTAAGGAAAAAGGAAACGATGCAATAGATTTTTTAAAAGATGAATGTATAATGGAAAAATATTTAAAAAAACTAAAAAACCAGGGTTATTCGAATAAAGATATAATAAAAATTACTCAGGAAAAATTAAATATTCCCAAAAATATAATTTATAAAAAGCTATTAAAAATGAAAAAAGGATGATGATTAATGGAAAAGAATAATAAATCTAAAAAAACATTTTATATAACTACTCCTATCTATTATGTTAATGATGTTCCACATATCGGACATGCTTACACTACAATAGCTGCAGATATTATGGCCAGATATAAAAAACTATCCGGATATGATGTTCTTTTTTCCACCGGCACAGATGAACATGGTCAAAAGATTGCCCGTTCAGCAGAAAAGTTAAATTTAACACCTTTGGAACTGGCAGATAAGATGGTATTAAAATTTAAAAATCTCTGGCCCTTGCTAAATATAGAATATGATGATTTTATACGTACAACTGAACCAAGACATATTAAAATAGTTCAAGACATATTTACTAAATTATATGAAAATGGTGATATTTACAAAGGTGAATATGAGGGTTGGTATTGCGTGCCTTGTGAGACGTTTTGGACTGAAACCCAGTTGACAAATGAAACATGTCCTACTTGCGGTAAGAAGATAGAAAAGATAAAGGAAGAAAGTTATTTCTTTAAAATGTCAAAATATCAAGATCAGATATTAACATATTTTGAAAAAAATCCTCAATGCATTCAACCGAAAGCAAGAAGAAATGAAATTATAAGTTTTATAAAAAGCGGCCTTAAAGACCAAAGTATAACCAGAACAAAAAAAAGCTTAAAGTGGAGCATAGACGTCCCTTTTGATAATAATCATGTAATTTATGTTTGGTATGATGCTTTATTAAATTACATTACAGTAGCAGGATATAATACAGATAATGAAAAATTTGAGAAATATTGGCCGGCAGATGTTCATCTTGTTGGAAAAGATATATTGAGATTCCATACTGTTATTTGGTTTACCATGTTAATGGCAGCTGGGATTGAACCTCCCCGAATGGTCTTTGCTCATGGTTGGTGGACTATAGAGGGAGAAAAAATATCAAAATCTAAAGGAAATGTAGTAGATCCTTACAAAATGATAGAAGAATATGGTGCCGATGCCTTTAGATATTTTTTAATGAGAGAGGTTTCTTTTGGGCAAGACGGTAATTTTTCTAAAGATTTGTTGATTAAAAGAATAAATTATGACTTGGCTAACGATTTGGGGAATTTAGTAAGTAGAACTATAGCTATGATTACCCAGTATTTTAACAAAGAGATTCCTCAATCAGGGATAGAAAAAGAAAAATATGATGTGGAGTTAGAGAATTTTGCTTTAAAAACGATAAAAAAATATTATACTCAAATGAATAATTTATCACTTAACACCGCTTTGGAAACTATCTGGCAATTTATAAGAAGAACGAATAAATATATTGATCAAACAGAGCCTTGGATATTAGGGCGCGATATTTCACAAAAGGAAAGATTATCTGCTATTCTATATAATCTGGCTGAATCTATACGTCTATCCGCCATTTTAATTTATCCCTTTATGCCGGTAAAAGCGAAAGAAATTTGGGAACAGTTAGGGTTAGAAAGCGATTTAGAAAAAATAAGATTGGATGAAGATGCTTCTTGGGGAAAATTAATACCAGGAATTTTGGTTAAGCCGGGGAAAATAATATTTCCCAGAATTGATACTAAAAAGAAAGAACAAAAAGAGGCAAAAGAGGATAAAGTCAACTTCATATCTTACGATGAATTTAAAAAAATTGATTTAAGAGTAGGAAAGGTTGTTTCTGCCGAAGAAGTGAGCGGAACAGATAAATTACTTAAATTGGAAATAAGTTTAGGAGCAGAAACAAGAACTATTGTAGCCGGAGTGAAAAAACATTACTCTGCCGAAGAAATATTGGGGAAGAAAATAGTAATAGTAACTAATTTACAGCCTGTGAAGCTTAGGGGGATAGAATCTCAAGGCATGCTTTTAGCAGCGGTTGACAAAGATAATGTAGTTTTATTAACTATAGATAAAGATATAACTGAAGGCAGCAAAATACAATAAATTAAAGCTGCCATCCCTAAAAAAATACTTAAGGAGGGATATTTATGTCTAATGAAAAGAACAAAGGAGAAAAAAATGATATGGCAGATTCATCCAGAGAAAAAATTAACAAAAATCTTGGCTTAATAGTCCTAATTTTTATGTTTCTTTTAATTATCTTATTTGTTACACTACAAATTAGCATTAATAACTTGAGCACACAGACAGAAAAATATGTTGAAAATATTAATCTGAAGAATGAGAAGATAGTCACTAGGCTAGAAGATTTATCTGATGAAATGAAACTGTATGACCAGGTGAAAATAGGTAGAGATCAATTTACAGAAATTTACATGCAATTACAGGAATTAACCGGAATGATTTCCAACGAAGTAAAAAGAGAATATTATATTACAAGAGTAGTAAATGATATATCTAAAAATAATTCTACTTTAGACAGTAAATCTATATATGAGATATCTAAAACTATTTATGAAGAATCCATAAAATATAATTTTAATCCTTTATTAATAACCGCAATAATAAAAACAGAAAGCAATTACGAACCAACCGCAGTTTCTGATTCCTATGCTTATGGATTATGTCAGGTAAGAAAGTTTATCGCTCCGGAGTTAGCAGGAAATATTGGTATTAAATGGGATGGTGCAGAGAAAACATTGTTTGATCCCATCAAAAACATTCGAATTGGAGTCTATTATTTATCTATATTGAATAGAGATTTTAATGATTTAAACACTGCTGTTATAGCTTACAACCAAGGACCTTATGCTGTACAAGAACAATTAACCAACAATCAGGAATTATCTGATAATTATGTGAATAAGGTATTGGACTATTACGCTAATTTAAGAGGATTTAGTTTGGAAGAAGTTCAAAATGAGCTTAAAACTACCGAATAAATCTAGCGTGGAGCGTACAGCGTTTAGCGTATAGAAAAATACAGTAATGAGCGATGAGTAATTAGTGACAAATCTATGTAAATGTAGGGGTTCGATTCATCGAACCCGTTTCGGGTCGAATAAATTCGACCCCTACTTAATTGGTCAATTAGCTATTTTGCTTATTGTACTCAGTCGAAAAAAGTGATATAATTTCTTAAAATAGAATATTGAAGATTAAACTTTTTCGGGGCAGGGTGAGGTTAGACTAAAAGATAACCAATTCCCGACCGGTGGTGAAATTATTCTCCTCACTAATAGTAGAGAATGTTGAGAGGAAGTAATAAGCCCACGAGCTTGGTATTCATCCTTGTGAATATCGAACAGATCTGGTGAAAAGCCAGAGCCGACAGTATAGTCTGGAAGGGAGAAGAAGTGAATTGTTTTGAATAAAAAATATCCCCGAAGACATTTCACTCTTCGGGGATATTTTTTATTGATAGAAAACATTTTTAAATTTAAATAAAAGGAGAGTTAATGTGGAAAGTAAAAAAATTACCGGTATTTCTATATTAGTAGCCTTGTCTATAGTGGCAGGGTATTTTATTCATTTTCCAATTTTACCCCAAGCGCCATTTTTATTATATGATCCGGGGAGTGTATTTCTCCTGATTGGGTCTTTTAAATTAGGCCCGAAAATTGGTGTTTTAATGTCTCTAATTACTGCTATACTTTTTGCTTTTATTTCCGGGCAAGGCGGTCCTTATGGTGCTTTAATGAATTTTTTAGCAACCGGAACTTTCGTATTTGTATCATCTCAAATCTATTTCTTGTATCATAACAAGAAGGGAGCAATTTTAGGATTAATCTTGGGGACATTAGCAATGACCTTAATAATGGTTCCGGCTAATTTGATAATTACCCCTCTTTATTTAGGGGTTAATAGAGATATCGTAGTTAAAATGTTAATTCCAGCTATTATCCCTTTCAATCTTTTAAAAGGGATTATTAGTGGTGTCTTAACTTTCATTTTATATAAAAGGCTGTACCCTATAATAATTAGCAAATGAGTCATAATAATTTTTTTGATAAATTACAGAAATGATTATATAATAAAATAAAAATTAAAGCGAAAAATAAAAACTATAATTCAAAACATAAAATTTTCGTATAGAGTAGTAATTTTAATCTAGGGGTCGGATTTATCCGACTCGAGTTATCTGGCTAATTTTATTTGGCGGGTTCGATAAATCGAGCCCCTACATATTACACATTACTCATTACTGTGTCCTATACTCGATACTCGATACGGTTTCATTCTGGCTTCTGTATTTTCTTTACGATATACGATATACTGTTTAAAAAGGGGAGGATAATTTTTATGAAAAATGTTGCCGTCTTGATGGCTGGCGGCCGGGGGCAAAGATTTTGGCCTCATAGCCGATTTGACACACCTAAACAGCTGTTATCTATTACTGGCGGAAATAGCATGATTAGAGAGACCATTAATCGCGTTTTACCACTAATTGATTTATCAGATGTGTTTATTTCTACCACGGAAGATCTCTTTGATAGCATAAAAGATGCTCTTCCTGAAATAGATTATCTAAATTATATCCTTGAACCAGTGGGTAGAGATACTGCAGCTTGTATCGGTTTAGCTGCAGTAGTTATTGAACATAGATATAAAGATCCTAACACCACTATGATTACACTTCCCATAGATCATATAATAAAAGATAGCGAAATATTTTTAGAGGTAATTAAAGAAGCTTGTGCCCTTGCTCGTGAAACGGGTAATTTAATTACCATAGGTATTAAACCATCACGGCCAGAAACCGGATATGGTTATATTTGTGTAGGCGAAGAAGTAAAAAAGACTGAAAATATTACCGCTTGTGTGGTGAAAAATTTCACAGAAAAACCAGATTTAGAAACTGCGAAAAAATTTATAAGCGAGAAAAATTATCTTTGGAATAGTGGTATATTTGTTTGGACTTGCCTAGATATTTTAAATGCTATAAAAAAAGAGATTCCCAAACTTTACCATGGATTAATGAAAATTAAAGATAGTTTAGGGACATTGCAAAAAAAAGAAATCGTAAAAGAAGTATTTTATGGATTAGAAAAAATATCTATAGATTATGCGATTATGGAAAAAGTTTCTAATAGATTGGTGGTAAAAGGAGATTTTAGTTGGGATGATATTGGTTCCTGGACTTCGATGGAGAGAATTTTCCCTAAGGACAAAGATGGTAATGTAATTCAAGGTGGGCACGAAGGAGTAGATACCAAGGGATGTGTTATTGTAAACGATGAAGGCTTAATAGTTACTATTGGCCTATCTGATTTAATTATCATATCTAGCGGGGATATAAAATTAATTTATCCCAAAAAACGAGAAGGTGACTTAAAGAAGATAATTAAAAGGATGGCTAACAACGAAAAATATAAAAAGTATTTATAATCAAAAAAAGGAGATGTTAGATTTGAAGAACAAATATTTATTTACTTCAGAATCAGTTACTGAAGGACATCCGGATAAGATTGCTGATCAAATATCTGATGCTATCCTGGATGCCATCTATAAAGAAGATCCTTACGGAAGAGTAGCAGTAGAAACTTTAGTAGCCACCGGACTGGTTATGGTGGCCGGGCAGATTACTACTTCTTGCTATGTAGATATTCCAAAAATAGTACGTAAAACCATCCGAGACATAGGTTATACCAGGGCTAAATATGGATTTGATGGTGATACTTGTGCGATATTAACCTCTATTGATGAACAGTCTAAGGATATAGATAGGGGAGTGAGTAAATCACTAGAGGTAAAAGAAGTGGAAAAAGAAAAAAATGACATAGAAACTACTGGGGCAGGCGATCAGGGAATGATGTTTGGTTATGCCTGTAGAGAAACTCCCGAACTGATGCCCCTTCCTATAATATTGGCTCATAAATTAACCTATCGACTGGCAGAAACAAGAAAAAAGAAGATAATTCCTTATCTTAGACCTGATGGGAAATCTCAGGTTACAGTTGAATATGAAAATGGAGAACCAATAAGAGTGGAAGCGATAGTAATTGCTGCCCAACATCACCAAGATATTCCCTATGAAACTATTCAAAAAGATATTAAAGAAAAAGTTATTAATTATGTTATACCTAAAAAATATCTTGACGAAAATACTAAATATTTTATTAATGCTACCGGAAGATTTGCCATAGGCGGTCCTCAAGCAGATACCGGTGTAACCGGCAGAAAAATAATTGTAGATACCTATGGAGGAGTGGGAAGTCATGGCGGAGGATGTTTCTCCGGAAAAGACCCCACTAAAGTTGACAGGTCAGGTAGTTATATGGCAAGGTATATTGCAAAAAATATTGTCGCTTCCGGATTGGCTGATAAATGTGAAATACAAATTGCCTATGCTATAGGGGTTGCTCATCCTGTCTCTATTATGATAGATACTTTTGGTACAGAAAAAATTAATCAATCGAAAATATTAGAATTAATCAAAAAGAATTTTGATTTACGTCCGGAAGCAATAATAAGATACTTGAAACTGAGAAGACCTATATATAGGAAGACTGCTGCCTATGGTCATTTTGGAAGGGAAGATGAAGATTTTACCTGGGAAAAGACCGATAAAGCGGAGATACTAAAAGAACAGGCAGAACTAAAATAGTATATACGATATACGAATACCTTTTGCATATTAGAGCTATCTCTGATAAAATAAGAAATAAAATTTAATAAATCTTTTCTAATTTTAAATAACATAGGACAAGGAAGAATTTAGTTAAAATGGATATGAGAGAATTGTTAGCTATCACCAAAGAAAGAGACGCTTCGGATTTGCATATCACTGTTGGAATCCCCCCGATTCTACGTATAAACGGTAAATTAAGAAAATTAGATTTACCGGAACTAAATCGCCAAAATGTTCATGAGATGATTTATAGTATAATTTCCGATAAACAAAAAGATAAATATGAAGAACTTCATGAATTAGATTTTTCTTATGAATTGGAAGATATGACAAGGTTTAGAACTAATATCTTTAAAACTCGAAGAGGTGAAGCAGCTGCCTTTAGACTAATTCCTGAAAAAATAAAATCTCTGGCACAATTAGGTTTACCGGAAGAGCTATCTATTTTCACTAAAAAAACAAAGGGTTTCGTATTGGTTACTGGACCTACCGGAAGTGGGAAAACAACCACATTAGCTGCTTTAATAGATATTATAAATAAAGAGAGATATGAACACGTTATAACCATTGAAGACCCTATTGAATTCATCCATAATCATAAAAACTGCGTCATAGACCAGAGAGAAGTAGGAATTCATACAGATTCTTTTGCCTACGCTTTACGAAGTGCCTTAAGAGAAGACCCTGACGTAATATTAGTTGGAGAAATGAGAGACCTGGAAACCATCTCTATGGCGGTAACGGCTGCTGAAACCGGACATTTAGTATTTTCCACTTTGCATACCAACAGCGCAGCCGAAACTGTAGAAAGAATAATAAATGTATTTCCCCCGCATCAACAGAGTCAAATTAGAATACAAGTTGCCGAATCTCTTTTAGGCATTGTTGCGCAAACCTTAGTACCCACCATAGATGAAGGGGGAAGAGTCCCGGTTCTTGAATTAATGATTGCTACCCCGGCAATTAAAAATATCATAAGAGAAGAAAAAATTCATCAAATGCCTGCACTTATTCAAATGGGTAGGAAGGATGGTATGATAAGTTTAGA
This sequence comes from Atribacterota bacterium, assembly GCA_038203565.1. GTDB lineage: Bacteria > Atribacterota > Phoenicimicrobiia > Phoenicimicrobiales > Phoenicimicrobiaceae > Sediminicultor. The sequence goes on along the minus strand of JBBRDV010000002.1, from coordinate 2,133 downwards.
CCAATCTTTAAAAGAATTACTGGTAGAAGGTAAAATCAGTCGAGATGAAGCCATTAAAAGAGCTATAGACAAAAAAGTATTTATGGAAGTCCGAGGAAGTTTTTAAAATATAATATTTTTCAAAAATAGAAAATAGGAGAGTAGGTTACCTTTTTAAAAAGCTTATAAGAGAAGGTGATTGAAAGACCCCTAAAGAATAGATTAAGTTAAAAATTATAGTAAACTTAATCGGATAGCCCACGTTAATTGGCTGTGAAGCGGAATGGATGAATTACCATTCAAACAGGGTGGCACCGCGAGCAATTCTCGTCCCTGATGATACTTAATAGAAGTATTATCAGGGATTTTTTAATAATATTATCAATGGGAGCGAAATCAATCCATTCAAAATTTGTTTCATAGATTCGTGAATAAAATGGAGTGAAATGATGAATTAGTTGTTACTATGGCTGATCCCACAGATGAAGAAGCTATCGAAATGATTAAAGATGTTACTAAAAGAAAATTAAAATTAGTCTTAGCTTCCTTTGAAAATATCATTAAAGAGGGTCAGGTCTTGCAATATAACATATTTTTATTAAAAATATGTTATATTGCAAGACCTGACCCTCTAAGAAAAAGGAGAGGAAAATATTGTTTATTAAGGTCCCCAAAGGAACACAGGATATTTTACCTGAGGATATTTCAAAATGGTACTATATCGAAGATATGATAAAAGAGATTCTGAATAAATATGGATATAAAGAAATAAGAACACCGTTCTTTGAATACACTGACCTTTTTGTCCGGGGAATAGGCGAATCTACCGATATAGTAACTAAGGAAATGTTTACTTTTCCCGATAGAAAAGGGAGGAGCCTTACTTTACGGCCTGAAGGAACCGCACCGGTGGTTAGGGCTTATTTAGAAAAGAGAATGGATAGAATTTCTAAAGTAATTAAATTATTTTATCTTGGTCCAATGTTCAGATGTGAAAAACCACAAGCAGGCAGATTTCGGCAATTTAATCAATTCGGAATCGAGGTCATTGGTACTAAATCTTCCACTGCAGATGCCGAAGTTATCCTTACTGTTTTAGATGTTTATAAAAAACTGGGTTTAAAAAATCTTGAAACTATAATAAATAGCGTGGGTTGTAAAAAATGCAGAACTAATTATATCCTAAAATTGAAAAAATATTTAGAGAATAAAATTGATTTTCTATGTTCAGAATGTAAAGAGAGGTATGGTAAAAATCCTTTAAGAGTTTTGGATTGCAAAAAAGATAGTTGTAAAAAGATTATAGAGTCCGCTCCGTTAATTACTGAAAATCTTTGTCAGGAATGTGAACTACATTTTGCACAAGTTAAATCATATCTTAATGATCAAAAAATTAGATTTCATGAAGACCCTCAATTAGTAAGGGGATTAGATTATTATACCAAAACTGCTTTTGAAATTATTTCAGGGGGGTTAGGGGCTCAAAATGCTATAGGCGGAGGCGGTAGATATGATGATTTAGTTGAAGAATTAGGAGGGAAACCAACTCCGGCAGTAGGATTTGCCGCGGGGATAGAGAGAATGATTATTGCCATAGATCAACAAAAGGTTAAATGGCCTGTGGAAAAGGGATTAGATATATTTGTGGCCAAGGTGAATGAAAAGAATAAAGATACAGCTTTTAGGTTATTGCAGGAAATAAGAAATGCCGGCTTATCTGCTGATATGGATTATTCCGAAGGAAGCTTAAAATCACAGATGAGGATAGCCAATAAAATAGGGGCAAGATATACAGTAATAGTTGGAGAAGAAGAATTATCTGAAAATTTGGTGATTTTACGCAATATGCTAACCAAAGAACAAAAGGAAATTAAAATAGATAATATAATCGATGAATTATCCTAATGAAAAAAAGGGGTCAGGTCTCAACATTTGACATAACTTTTTGACTACATTAGTTGGGAGTAAGTTATTGTCAGGGGGACGGTTCTACTGACAATATTTTCGCACTATTTTATTATTCTAGTAAAATATTGTCAGTAGAACCGTCCCCCTGACAATAACTTACTCCCAACTAATGTAGTCAAAAAGTTATGTCAAATGTTGAGACCTGACCCCTTTTTTTCATTAGGATAATTCATCGATTATATTATC
>JBBRDV010000001.1:0-150353 GCA_038203565.1 Atribacterota bacterium | reverse complement strand
AAGTCTAAGGGACCATGACACTTAAAGAAGATAATTTAATTAATTTCGCGAAATTAAATTAAAATAGTATTTTTCAAATGATGAAAGGAGATTATTAAAAGTTAATATTTATGTGACCTAATTTCAAGTAGTGTTTACACTAAAGGTAAAAATAAACAATTCATAGATGGGAAATTAGTTTGTCTTTTAAAAACAAATATGCAAATATGGAGTGAGGTCTTGCAATATAACAAAGGATATACTATGTTGGTTACCTGACCAGACCATTGTGGATAAGGATCACTATTTGCTTACCCTTGGTCGGTAATTTGGTCTTAAACCAGGTAAGGGCAAAAATAGTAAAAGACCCCCAAAGAATGAATTGACAAAAAATCTTTTTTACTGTATATATATTATATTAATTGGTCGATCAACCTTATGATTGTCTTGCTCTCGTTTTAAACTTTTAAGAAAGGAGGTGATTTTAATGTCGAGCTGGGATGATAATAAGGACAAAGATAGAGAAAAAGATAGTAAAGATAAGGACAAAGATAAAAAAAATGGTAAGAACTGGTAGACAGGATAGTTATATGAGGTTAACTTCATATATAAAAATACCAGGTTATCTCTTTAAGTAAATAAATAAGAGTTTAAGTAAATAAATAAGAGTTTAAGGAGGATAAGATAATGTTTAGTAAAAAAGGTTTTGTTGCTGTCTGTTTGGTAATTCTGACAACCCTTCTCATCACCGGCTGTCTATTCACCACTCCAGTAGCAGTAACAGGAGTAACTTTAAATAAAGCAACCATGGCCTTAACAGCAGGGGGAGCAACCGGAACGTTAGTAGCGACTGTAGCACCTGCAACTGCTACCAACAAAAGCGTAACTTGGTCTTCAAGTGTGCCGGCAGTGGCAAGCGTATCAGTTAATGGAGTAGTAACACCATTAACATTAGGTACCACGACGATTACAGTAACAACAGTAGATGGAGGCTTGACTGCAACATGCGTAGTGACAGTGACACCAGCGTCAGTAGTAACTATAGCTGCAATACCTGGAGTAACCAAACCGGTAACAGGCGCAACTCCAGTAACAACAATTACACCGACAGCTCAATACACAGGAACTGTAACATGGGCTCCTGCAAATAATCCGTTCCAGGCAGCAAAACAATACACAGCAACCATTACTCTTACAGCAAAAGCAGATTATACCTTAACCGGTGTAGCTGCAAACTTCTTTACAGTAGTTGGAGCAACAACCGATACAAATCCTATTAACTCAGGAGTTGTAACAGTAGTATTTCCAGCGACCTTATAGACACAATTAATCACACAACAAGTCAAAGCCCCGTAGGTAGAGTCGAACCAGGCTTACCTGCGGGGCTTTTTCTTTGAATAAATAGAGACATCCCATTTTCTTAGACGATTAATATTTTATTTTTAAATTAAATAAAAAGGGAAGGGTATATCAGGTTAATAATTCGGTAATTTTTTCTAATTTTTCCTAAGGGATTTATAATCAATAATAATATCAAGCATTAATTGCTTCTTCTAATTTTTGATACACTTTTTCCGTTTCATCACTGATACAAAAGTTGCGAAACTCGTCTACTTGACTCCACCAAACCATCAATATTAAAGCCTTTCAGGTATTTTGCTGAAGGGTTTTAATATTTTATAAATATTTTACAAATTCTAATCTTTAGATATTGTTTTAATATTGAAAAATTAAAAGTTCTGAAGCTGTCCAATAGGGGGAGCTAGATAATTTCAAGCCCTTTGGTTTGTTGCTGAAGGGCTTTTTATTTTTGTAAATATTTTTTCAAGAAAAGAAGGATTTTTAATATTTATGTAGAATTAAAATATATTGAATGTGGTTTAGAAAATTGATATAACTTTTTAAATCCGAGAGTTGGGTTATTTAACCGAAATTGGCACAGCGTAAATAATTATTACATTAAAATTATGAGTTACTGATAATTTTAAAAAAACTATCTGAGATTAAGGGGTAAAAATAATGCAAAAATATAATATTTTTGTTAAAAGTATGATTTTTCTGTTCACCCTCACTTTTCTTATGTCCGCATTAATTTCCCCGGTTATAGCTCAAGGGAATACTACTGGGATAAATATTTCAGAGTTGTTAAAGTCGAAAGAGCCAGGAGTAATAGATTCTATAGCCAACTTCTTATTCACCATGTATGAGTATTTAAAAAAAGGAATAGTATTTATCTTAGAACAAACAGTTTTTAAAGCTAACCCCCAGTTAGCAGTTTACTATGCCGAAGTGGCTGCTTTTTTAGCCAGTTTAACGGCTATTTATATAATTCTTGCAGTGCTCAGTGTACCAAAGAAGGTAGTAAAAATATTATTAATACTTGGATGGCTTCTCTTTTTGTGTTCTATTGCAATGAGAACATTTTTAAAATAGTAATAGTATTAGAAGAAAAAATACAAAATAAATGTTTTGCTTGTAGAATTATTACTTCAAAGGTAAAAATAAACAATTCATATACGGTATATAATTTTTAAAATAAATTGAAATCTCTTTATTTCTATATAAAAATAAATAATATTTTATAAGGAGGAATATTATGAAATATAAACGAATTATTATTTTAACAATTCTTGTTTTAACTATCCTCTCATTATTTTTATCATTTGTCTATGCCCAGGTTTGGGATATCGAATTTTCCGGTGATGTTACTCCCGTTGCTAGTAAAATTTCATCAAAGATTCGAGAAACATACTTAAAAGATTATGATTCTAATGACATTAGTCCTACACCACAATATAATGATATCAATATGAGTAAATCAGCGGGAGTATTTAAAATATCAAACGGGCAGGGAAACATTATCGAGGTTGTAAATAAAACTTCGTTGTCAATTACAAAAAAAGTAGGATTTTCTTCTGTAGATGATGTTATGACCGCTGTAGCTATTAATAGTATTGGAAAAGATCCTAATGCTCCTCCATTCACCATTGGTTCTTCTGTAGAAGATGTTATTAGAGTTATGGGGACTCCTGAATCGATTCAGATATCCTTTAAATCTTTTAAATATCGAAATTCTACTGTTTATTTTGATGACGATTGGAAAGTGCAGTCTTGGGATAATCGATATGGGAATTTAAAAGTAAGTTTAGAAAATGAAAGTAGTATTGATTTATTAGATATCGAGGATATTTTTAAAATTACCAATGATAATCTAAACGAAGAATTTACAACTTTACCTACTGATAAATCTATTGAAGAAACTATTGAAGAATTTCAGAAGTATTTAGAAAATCAGTAAACCTAATTATAATTTAAGAAATTATATATAAAATATAAAAACTTGAATCCATACTTAAAAAAATGTTGGCAGAAAAGATAATTGCTATGGAAAAGAAAATAAAAAATATTTATATCATTATTAATCCCGCCGCAGGAATTGGAAAATCTATCTTACCTATTATCAATGCGTCCATGAAAGAAGCTGGCATCAAATGGGAAGCATTAATTACTCACCAAGCGGGCGATGCGATCCAGTTTGCAAAGGCTGTCGTCAAAGAAAAAATCGATGCCCTCGCTGTGTACGGTGGCGACGGCACACTCAGAGAAGCAATCAGCGGCCTGATTGGTTCAGAGATTCCTTTGGTTATTTTACCGGGAGGATCGGCGAATGTCATGGCCACTGAACTTGGCATACCTTCCGACCTTAAAGAAGCCTGTACGATCCTGAGCCACAGCCCGCTAGAGACGAAAGCCATTGATGTGGGGCAGTTTGATAAACATTATTTTATTGTAGGTATAAGCTTTGGTTTTGAGGCGGATGTCGTCAAAGGCGCGGATCGCAAGACCAAAAATAAGATTGGCATCTTTGCCTATCTTCTTTCAGCAGTCAGAGCATTAAAGATAACTAAAAAAGCCGTCTACCATCTGAAAATCGATGGACAAGAGCATAAAGTTCAAGGTTTAATGTGTCTTGTTACTAATACAGGAAATCTCGGGTTTAGTAACATATCTTTCGATAAGCATATAGATGTCAGCGATGGGTTCTTGGATGTTGTTGTCGTGCAAAAAGTGAATCTCAGCTTGTTTAAGCTTATAGTTGTCACCTTGCTTAAACGGGAACGTCCGGACAATTTGGAATTGGTGAAGCACTGGCAAGGCAAAGATATAAGCGTTTCCTCAAGCCCCAAACAAACTATTCAATGTGATGGCGAGATATTAAAAAAAATTTCTCTTCGTATCAAGATCATTCCAGGGGCGATCAAAGTTTTGGTTCCTAAAAAAGAGAATAAAGTCATTGAATAAACGTCTGCTGGTTTTTTATGTTTTAATCGCGTAAACAATAAGACAATTTCCAGTCCTTTAGTATAATGCTAAAGGGCTTTTTTGTTTGACAAAGATGGATTTTTACAAAGAATGAGAATGCTCAAAATTATTGCCAGATTGGTAATATTAAATTGTTATTTGATGTACTTAATGCTCGGGAATTCGGCGGTTTGTCTAAATATAGTGAATGTTGTATAATTTAACTATGAGGTTATTGTGATAAAAATTGGTTCTATAGAACTTTTCTATTGCGGGCAACCTATGGAAAAAAATAGAAGGTTAAAGAAGGATAAAATTTCAATAAAAGGAGGTAGCCATGCCTGAATTTGGAAATCCATTTTCTGGTCTTAAAAAAGACCGTAAGCTTACCAATGAAGAGTTAATTCGTGCAATAAGGTTTATGATCGCAGCAGAGTATGAAGCCATTCAGCTCTATATGCAGCTTGCCGAGTCAACTGACAACCAATTAGCACAAGATGTGCTGAAGGATATCGCAGATGAAGAGCGTGTTCATGCCGGAGAATTTATTAGACTTTTAAAAGAACTTGCACCAGATGAAGAAAAATTCTACAGAGAAGGCGCTAAAGAGGTAGAAGAAGAGATAAAAAAACAAAGTAAGGGAAATTAAAAATGAAACGAGTATTTAAAAGCTATGAATTTTATAAAAAACGTATACAGACAAAGATACCGTTCATTAAAAAGTACACTGATATTATCGAATAACATGAGAGGAGGTAGTAGCCATGCAAGTGAAAAACCTATCTGATTTGGTAAAATATCAAGAAAATGCTGTTGTAAGCAGTGAGATAATAAAGAAAGACGCAGGAACAGTCACTGTATTTGCTTTTGATAAGGGCCAAGGATTAAGCGAACATACCGCACCTTTTGATGCTTTAGTCAATATAATTGATGGCCGGGCAGAAGTTTCAATATCGGGAAAGCTGTGTACTGTAAAGGAAGGCGAAATGATAATTATGCCTGCAAATAAACCACATTCAATGAAAGCGGTGGAGAAGTTCAAGATGCTTTTAATAATGATTAAAAAATAGACGGAAAGAAAGCAGGCGAAATTTTATAAATGTCAACAAATTTTATATCTTATCAAAGTATCGTTTTAGGTTTTGGTCTGTAAAAGACATAAAGAAATATCAAGAAAAAAAAACAAAAGAAATTGCAAGATATGCTTTTGAGCATTCAAAATTTTTTAAAGAACATTACCATAAGTACGATATAAACAAATTCTCACCTTTACCAATAGTTAACAAAAAAATAATGATGGACAATTTAACTGCCTATAACACCTTGGGACTAAATAAGGATGATTTAATCCATTTTGCTCTGAAGGTTGAAAAAACCAGAGACTTTACAACAAGATTCAATGGTATTAATATTGGTATGTCTTCCGGAACAAGCGGTAACAAAGGTATTATTATCACCACAAAAAAAAGAAGAGAATTACATCAAAGCAATGTATGCTTCAAGATTGGTTTTACCAAAAACGCTTCTCTCCGAGATATTTGGGAAAATATTTAACTATCTAATACCTGCATGGAATCAAACTATAAATGGGTGTTTAGTTTTTGGTGCCATAAATATTATCATTTGGATTTTAATCTTATGGATTTGTCAAAAGAACCGTCTCCTTGGCACCCTTTACATATTTTTAGAAATTGTTATTTTTTATTTGTCTTATCTATAGAAATACTATAAAATTAATAGGTATGGAAAAATAATTTAAAGGTGAGATGATATGAAGAAGAAAGAATATGATGTTATCATTATTGGTGCAGGACCGGCCGGGATTTTTACCGCTCTTGAACTGACCAAGAAAAATAATCTTTCAGTATTGATATTAGAAAAAGGAAATGAGATTGAAAAAAGGGAGTGCCCGATGAGAAGTAAAGGCGGCGGATGTTTTCATTGTTCTCCCTGTGCAATAATTTCCGGATGGGGAGGAGCCGGAGCCTTTAGTGATGGTAAATTAAATTTATCTACCGAAATTGGAGGACAGTTAGATAATTATATTGATAAGGACAAAGTAGCTAAATTAATTAAATATGCTGACGATATTTATCTTGAATTCGGAGCAGATAAAACTGTTTACGGCACAGAAGAAGAGAAGATAGATATTCTTAAAAAAGAAGCTTCTTTGGCAAAATTGAAATTAATACCTACCAGAATCAGACATTTAGGGACAGAAAAATGTGTAGAAATATTAAAGAAGATGCAGGATTACTTAAAGCATAAAATTGATATCCAAACCGATACCAAAGTCAAAAAAATATTGACGAAAAAAGGAAGAGCAATAGGGGTTGAAACGGTAAAAGATGAAATAATAAAAGGGGAATATATAGTGGCTATGCCGGGGAGAGCCGGTTCTGAATGGCTGAAAGAGCAAGCAGAAGCTTTAGATATAAAAATTGCTAATAATCCGGTGGATGTTGGAGTAAGAGTTGAAGTTCCGGCCATTACCATGAAGCGTTTAACTGACGCAGTATACGAGTCAAAATTAATCTATTACACTCAGAAGTTTGACGATAGAGTTCGTACTTTTTGCATGTGTCCTTATGGTGAAGTGGTTACTGAATATGACGACGGTATCGTTTCGGTAAATGGACACAGCTATCAAGAACATCGGACTGATAATACTAATTTTGCCGTTTTGGTAAGTACCAATTTTACCGAACCTTTTAAAGAACCGATTGCCTACGGAAAATATATTGCGCATCTGGCTAATATTTTAAGCGGAGGCGTGATTGTGCAAAGATTAGGGGATTTGAAGTTAGGCAGGAGATCCACACCGGAAAGACTTACACACTCTATAGTCAATCCCACTTTAAAAGAAGCTACTCCGGGGGACCTCAGCTTTGTCCTGCCCTATAGAATACTTTCCGATATCCTGGAAATGCTAAAAGCTATGGATAAAATTGCACCCGGAGTCTATTCTAAACATACCCTGTTGTATGGGGTAGAAGTAAAATTTTATTCTTCACGCTTAGAACTTTCCGACTGTTTGGAGACAAAAGTTACCAATTTGTTTGCTGCCGGTGATGGTGCCGGCATAACCCGAGGGCTTATTCAGGCTTCTACCTCAGGGATTATAGTAGCCGACGAAATATTGAAAAGGAGAAATAAGAATAAGTAAATTATGAAAATACTTTTAACTAATGACGATGGAATATATTCGGAAGGGATTCAAATTTTAAAAAATCAGTTGGATAATATTGCAGAGGTTACAGTCATTGCTCCCGATAGGGAAAGGAGTACTATAGGCCACGCTATGACTCTACGTAAACCATTGAGAATTTGGAAAGTAAAAATAAACGGTGATTTTTGGGGATTTTCCTTAGACGGCACACCGGCGGATTGTGTCATTATCGGCTTACTGGAAATTATGAAAGACGAAAAGCCCGATCTGATTGTATCAGGAATTAACCGGGGACCGAATCTGGGTGATGATATTTTTTATTCTGGTACAGTTTCGGCAGCAGTGGAAGGGGCGATGAGGAATGTTCCATCTTTAGCTGTTTCCATAGCCGGTTTTGAAGACTTTAAATTTGAATCGGCAGCCTTATTTACAAAAAAAATAGCTTCTAATTTGATGAAAAATAATTTACCCCCAAATTTAGTCTTAAATGTTAATTTTCCCAATATCGATTGTGAAGAAATTAAAGGGGTAGAGATAACCAGACACGGTAAAAGAGTATATCAGAATGAAGTGAAGATAATACATGACCCTCAGGGAACTACCCATTATTGGTTGGGAGGAGAGCTGCCAGAAGGGAATATAGAACCTGATACTGATTTTGAAGCAATTAATAATAATAAGGTGTCTATAACCCCGCTTTCTTTAGATTTAACCAATTATCAGATGATGCCTAAAGTCAAAGATTGGGCAAAAAAATGGAATTTTAAATAGAGGATTATAATTCGGAGAAATTAAAGAGATGAATGAACAGATTTATTTAATTTTAATTTTGGTTTTTTTAATTTTGGTACTTTCCAGATTTATAATAAGGCTTTACCACAATGATAACTCGAAAGTAAAGGGAGCAATCTTTTTTTTTCGCATGCTGCTCGGATTCCTGATAGCTATGCTCGTATTTGTTATAGTAGAAACGATAAGGGGTAATCATGTTGTAGAACGTTTTTTTGGAAGTTAAACAGCGAATACTAATATAAGAAGAAGTGGTTTTTATGGATTTTGAAAAAGTACGGGAAGAAATGATAAAGCATCAGATAAAGGGAAGGGGCATCAGAGACGAAAGGGTTCTTTCAGCTATGAGTAGTATTCCCCGGGAAAAATTTGTCTTGGAGGGAGAAAAAGATAATGCCTATCTGGATTGCCCTTTACCTATAGGTATGGGGCAGACCATCTCTCAACCTTTTATGGCTGCTTTAATGACTCAATGCCTTTCTCTTAAAGGTTGGGAAACTGTTTTGGAAGTGGGAACCGGTTCAGGTTATCAAGCGGCGATTTTGTCTAAATTAGCTAAAATGGTTTACAGTATAGAACGTTTTAGTCTGCTGGCAGATAGAGCGGAAAAAATATTGAAAGAATTAGAAATAGAAAATGTTAAAGTAATCGTAGGAGACGGGAGCAAGGGCTTGGAGGAATATTCTCCTTATGATGGCATTATAATCACTGCTGGGGCTCCGGAAATACCGAGAAGTTTAATAGATCAATTAAATGAAAAAGGAAGAATGGTAATCCCTGTAGGTAATTCTTTTTCTCAGGATCTCCTGCTGGGGATTAAAGAAAAAGGTAAATTAAAAATATCAAATTATGGTGGATGTGTTTTTGTCCCTTTAGTGGGAAAATATGGTTGGTAGCAATAAAAAATGGAGCGGGAAACGGGGTTCGAACCCGCGACCTTTGGCTTGGGAAGCCAACGCTCTACCACCTGAGCTATTCCCGCAATTATTTTGCCTCAGATATTATACCTAAATATTAATAAATTATCAACTTATTTAATATAGATATAGTATTGAGTATCGACTTAAGAAAGCGAAAGGAAAGATAGAAAAAGTAACATTCTTCTTTCTATCTGACTACCTCAATAAAGTTTACACTAATGTAGTGAAAATATGTAAGAAGTAATAAAAAATAAAAATAAAAGGAGTGTAATTTATTGAAATATTATCCAAAGAAGAAAAAGAACAATAAGAAAAGAAAAATATTGTTATCTTTAATAATAATCATTGCTGCAGTTAGTTTAATTGATGCTGTTGATCTATATAAGAATAGAAATAAAATACTCCCCGGAATATCTGCTTTTGGTGTTGAATTAGAGGGGTTAAAGAACGAAGGGGTTCGAGAGATTCTTCAGCCCATTGCTTCAAAAATGATTGATTCCCCTCGAATATTATTATTTGAAGACCAGGAAATAAAAATTACTCCCCATACTGAGCTGGGCGCTTTTATCGATTTAAATCGAGTAGTCGAGGAAGCTTACAGTACCGCCCGTACCGGAAATATTTTTAATAGAATAAAAAACAGAATTATAATTTGGAGAAAAGGTTACGAAATACCTTTCCAAGCTGAATTCAACCCGCAGAAGTTTGAAGATTTTCAAAACAAGATAAGCTCCCTGATAAACCGTATACCTTGTGATGCTTATATAGAAGGTAATAAAATTATTGAAAGCAGGATAGGAATAAAGCTTGATTTAGAAAAATTTAAGGAAGAAATTAAAGAGTCATTAAAAAGTTTAGATGGAGAAAAGTATATTGTAAACCTACCGGTGATTACTATTGACCCCAAAATTACTACTCAAAATATTTTAAAAGAATTAGCTATTAATGTGGAATTGGGAACATATCCCACCTCATTAGAAAATAAAGAAGAGAACACCATATATAATATAAAATTAGCCTCCAAAGTGATAAACGGCATATTAGTAAAACCACAAGAAATATTTTCTTTTAATAAATATGTTGGACCTGCCGAAAAAGCAGATGGGTATAAGGAAAGTACTATCATTGCTAATGGTGTATTTGCAAATGGCTATGGAGGCGGCATCTGTCAGGTATCGAGCACTTTATATAATGCAGCTCTTTTGGCTAATCTACCAATTATAGAGAGGTATAATCATTCAATATATGGAGAAGCAACCAAATACGTTCCTCTGGGACAGGATGCGGCTATATTTTACGAATTTAAAGATCTAAAATTTAAAAACAATTCGGATCATATGATAATAATTTTTTCAAAAGTTTTTAGAGATACATTACAGGTGAGTATCTTTGGCGGGAACGAGGGTAAAGCAGAAGTAGAAATTATTAGCAAAGATAAAAAGGTAATTGACTATCAGATAATTAGAGAAAAAGATTCTAAGTTAGAGGCTGGCCAGGAGAAAGTGGTTCAAGAAGGGGTGCTAGGTTATCAGATAAAAACTTATCGAATTATTAGAAAAGGCGGAGAGGAAAAGATAGAGTTCTTAGGGGAAGATACTTATAATAGTGTGCCGATGATTGTTAGAGAAAAATAGTATATCGTATATAGTAAAGAAGGTAAAGTGGTTAAGGATTATAATTGTTAGTTAGTTATATGGCTAGCTGGTTAAGAAAATGAGAAAAAGTAGGGGTAAAGGGTATCGTGCCCAGGTAAACAAAAATTATTAAATATATTAAATAAAAGTGTCGAATAAATTCAATTCTTACAGGGAATAAAAAACATGATTAAAAAGCGTCTCCTGGTATTTTTTTTCATAGTATTAATATTATTACTCATTTGTTTTCCCCAGGCTGCTTTATCGCAAACAATTTCTGTTGAATACATCTGTGCCGGAACAGATTATGAGACTCCTGTCTATATAATTAAGACTGATTATAAAGAACCGACGATAATGACTGTAGCTGGAACACATGGAAATGAAAAAGCCGGTATTAAAGCTGCAGAATATTTAAAAGACAATATAAAGATTGAAAAAGGAACTTTGATAATTATACCAAGAGCAAATATTTTAGCCTGTGCAAAAAACGTAAGATATTTTCCTCCTGATATCAATCTAAATAGGGTTTATCCCGGAAATCCTCAGGGTAATTCTGTAGAAAAGTTAGCTAATGAAATTTTTAATTTGATGAAAAAATACGATATTAATTTGTTACTCGATTTGCATGAATCAATAGAATTTTATAAAAAAAACCCTGAAAATTATGGGCAAACTTTAGTAATAGATTCCGATGATGATTATTTATACTCGCTTAGTTCTTTTATTGTTAAGGAGATGAATAAGGACATTGTTGAGGATAGCAATAAATATCAGGTTTTACTGGACCCGGTCAAAGGCAGCACTGCTTATAGTGCTAATCATCAGCTTGGTATTCCCGCTTTAACTTTTGAAACCTGCAGGAAATTACCCTTATCTTTCCGAATAAATGAACATATAAAATTTTTAAAAATAATTTTATGTAAATGGAATATGCTTGCAGTCCAGAGGTAATCCCGCACTCAATGAGGAATCTACACACGTTTTCACCGAGTATGCCTTCATGAAAAAGGGGCTAAATTTTAGCCCCTTTAAGTATATCTCTTTTTCTATTTTTAATTATAAGAATTCATCTTTAATTGTCCTTGGAAGTGTCCTTAATCTCTTCGTTTTCTGTTGCCTCTTCTGAAACTGTCTCTTCCGAAGTTACTTGTTCCGTAGAGTCTGATGGTTTTTGCTCTTCTGCAGAAGATTTTAACGATTCAATTTCGGCGTCAAAATCATAATTGTAAACAATAACAGCTTCTTCTCTTAATTTTGAGATAAGTGTTGATATTGCTTCATTTTCTTTTTGGGACCTCAAAGTATTGCTAATTCGTTCTTTCGCTTCTTCAAAGGTAGGGGAATATTCTTCTTTCTTCTCTTCACATTTGATAATATGGTATCCAAACTGTGTTTGCACTACATCACTAATTTTCCCCGGTTCCAACGAAAAAACAGCATCTTCAAATTCTTTCACCATCTGACCTCTGGCGAAAAATCCCAGATCTCCGCCGCTTGGAGCAGAAGAGTCTGTAGATTTTTCTTTGGCCAATTTTGCAAAATCGGTAAGACCTTCTTTGAGCTGTAGAAGAAGATTATTTGCTTCTTCCACAGTTTCAACCAATATATGGCGGGCGTGAACTTGTTCGGGCTCAAAGAGGCTTTCCTGATTTTTATTATAATATTCTAATAATTCATCATCAGTGATACTTACTTGGCTCCTAATTTCTGCTAAAACTTTATTTAGCATTAATTGTCTTTTTATATCTTCTTTAAGTTGAGCAAGGGTGATATTATTTGATTTTAGGGCTCCATCGAATTCTTCAGGAGAAGAGAAATTATCTTTAATTTTGTCAATTTCTAAATTAATCTCATCATTGGAAATCTCAACCTTCTCTTTTTGAGCTTGCTGATATAAAAGTTCATAGTCAATTAGTTGGTTTAATATATTCTTTTTAAAAGAAACAATTGCAGATTGGTCTAAGCTGGAAAGAACAGCATCATCGTATCGAGAGATAGCGTTTAAAAAAGCACTTTGCAGCTGGTCAGAGGTAATGCCCGATTTATTTACTTCGGTAATATAGTAGGTTTGCCTCTGGCTGCCAGAGGATCTGCTGTATTGGCCTAAACCGTAAAAAATAGATACACCAAAGGCGGCAATTACTACAATTAATATGATTTTCATATTTTTTCTTATTATTCGTAACATAGTCTATCTAAAATCTCCTTTTAATTTTAATTATATATCTCGGTTCGTTATTTAGTTATCTAGTAATTGATTAATAAATTGTTTGCATTAAACTATCTAACCAGGTAACTAATTTATCTTGCATTTTGTATTTGAAACTAACGACTAATATGATTGATTGTATATAATATAATATTGTAGGCAGGTTTTGTCAAATTTTTAAATATAGTTTCGAGTAGATAGTATTGAGTATCGAGTTAAGAAAGCGAAAGAAAAGATAGATAAAAAATATTATCAAAAAAAAGTTGTTAGTAAAAAGACTTGACATAAGGCTTAGTTAATATAATAATATTGAAGTTTTGTGGTAGTCAATTGACCTATTGACGAATATTGACGAATTTCTTGATAAATTTATATTTGTATTATATAATATGAAAGATATTTATTTAGTTAAATAATAATTTAAATTTGATGTTTATAATCACATTTGATAAACAGAATGATATTATTACAATTTCGCCCATAAGACTATCATTTTGTTAACAATAATATATGCAAGATGGGAGGTGTGTAAATATGGCCAAAATAAAAGTTAAAGACAATGAAGAAATGGATCACGCCCTTAGGAGGTTTAAAAAGGAATGCCAGAAGAGTGGAATAATATCCGATCTTCGACGTCATGAATTTTATGAGAAACCAAGCGTAAGAAGGAAAAAGAAAGCACTTGCTGCTCAGAGAAAACTAAAAAAAAGAGGTAGATTTTAAATGTCAAAACAGCTATCATTAGAAGAAGTTATTTTTAATGATATGAAAGTGGCATTAAAGGAGAACGAAAAATTAAAATTATCGACTTTACGATTGATTAGGGCAGCAATTAAAAACACTGAAATATCGAAAAAAGATAAACTAACCGAAGATGAAATTATTGGAATAATATCTAACTATTTAAAAAAGTTAGAAGAATCTTTAGATCTTTTTATCAAGGGTCAAAGACCAGAACTTGTCGATAAGGCAAAAAAAGAGATTAAAATAATAAAAGAATATCTTCCTGAACAATTATCTGAGGAAGAAGTAGAGAAAATAGTAAAAGAAACTATTATAAAATTTGAATTTAAAGGCCTACAAGACATAGGTCCCGCCATGAGAGAAATTATGCCCCAATTAAAGGGGAAAACAGATGGGAAAATAGTTAATAAAATGTTACGGGATTTTCTGGATAATTCAAAAAATTAATGTTAAGAACGAAAGACTCAGACTTGCCTTGGTAAGCATTTTGAGTCTTTCTTTGTTTTTATAATTTTATAATTTTAATATATATCTCGATTTGTTGCTTAATTACTTAGTTAATTGGTTAATAAATTATTAGAATTAAACTATTTAACTAGTTTATCTTGTATATTGTATTTCAAACTAACGACTAACTTAGGAGTGTAAATTATTTGATAATAAAATATAATTTAAATAAAAAGTACAAAGTATTTCTTATCATTATAACTCTATTTGTAATTTTTAGTTTAATTGCTCTAAACACGTTCGCCAACGAAATAGATGAAGTATATTTAGTGTCCATTAAAGGGACAATTGACTTAGGTTTGTCTTCTTATGTAAAGCGGGCTTTAGAGGAAGCGGTTTTAAACAAGGCAAAAGCGGTTATTTTAGAAATTGATACCTTCGGGGGAAGAGTAGATGCCGCTATCCAGATAAGAGATAAGATATTGAGCCTGAATATACCAAACGTAGCCTATGTTAAAAATAGAGCCTGGTCTGCAGGAGCTCTGATTGCTCTATCTGCAGAATATATTCTAATAGATAAAAGTGCCAGTATCGGTGCAGCAGAACCAAGACCGGCAGATGAAAAAAATATTTCAGCCTTAAGGGCTGAATTTACTTCTACTGCTTCAAGCAGAGGGCGTTCGGAAGATATAGCTGCAGCCATGGTTGACAAAGATGTAGAAATTAATGGTATAATAAAAAAAGATAAAATATTAACTTTAAATGCAGAACAAGCTATAAAATTAAATTTTGTAGATGGTATTTATTCAAATATTGAAGAAGTTTTAAATTTTCTAAATCTCAAAGATGCTAAAATAGTATATATTTATCCAAATTGGGCAGAGAATATAAGCCGATTTATTACCAATCCTGTAGTCAGCCCATTATTATTGTCTATAGGTTTTTTAGGACTGATAATTGAATTTTGGACTTTAGGCTGGGGGATTGCAGGGTTAATAGGAATAATTTCTCTGTCTTTATTTTTTGGAGGACATATAATCGTCGGTTTAGCAGGATTTGAAACAATTATCCTATTTGCAATCGGGTTTATTTTGCTTTTGGCAGAAATATTTTTTATTCCCGGTTTCGGTCTGGCTGGAATAAGCGGAATTGCAGCTATTTTAGCCAGTATATTTCTTACTTTTGGGAATATTACCCAGGCGACTTATTCTATTTTGATTGCCCTGAGTATATCCGTAATAGGGTTTTTCTTATTAATTAAATATATTCCTTCCACTCGAACCTGGAGAAAGTTTGTACTTTCTACTGAGCAGAAAAAGGAATTGGGATATACAGTAGGGACAAAAGATTTAAAACGATTGACCGGGGAAAAAGGCATAACCATTACCCCTTTGCGCCCGTCTGGTATAGCAGAGATTAATGGCAAAAAATTAGATGTTATTACTCAGGGAGAATACATTGTTTCTAATAGCAAAATTAAAATAATTAGTGTTGAAGGCAATAAGATAGTTGTCGAAGCGATTGATGTTTCTTGATAGCTTATTATTATTTTAGAATAAGGAGGTAAAGAAATGACTGAGTTATTAGTTCCGTTGATTCCAATTATTGTAGTTATTTTTATAATCTATATTTTCTTTCAATTTATACCGGTAGGATTATGGATTTCAGCTATAGCGGCAGGAGTAAAGGTGGGGATTTTTACTTTGGTGGGTATGAGACTTAGAAGGGTTCCTCCTCATCAGATTGTTAATGCTTTAATCAAGGCCACTAAAGCTGGTTTGACCATTTCTATTGATAAATTGGAAGCGCATTACTTGGCTGGGGGAAATGTTGATCGAGTGATTAATGCTTTGATTGCTGCAGAAAGAGCAGGCATTCCTTTATCTTTTGAAAAAGGTACCGCTATTGATTTAGCTGGAAGAGATGTCTTGGAGGCTGTTCAAATGAGTGTAAACCCAAAAGTAATAAAAACACCGATAGTAGCAGCGGTAGCCAAAAATGGTATTCAAGTTATGGCCACTGCCAGAGTGACGGTAAGAGCAAATATTGAACGGTTAGTTGGAGGAGCTGGCGAGGAAACCATTATAGCTAGAGTAGGAGAGGGAATTGTTACTACTATTGGTTCAGCAGAAACCCATAAAAATGTCTTAGAAAACCCAGATAATATTTCTAAGACTGTATTAAAAAAAGGTTTAGATGCCGGGACAGCTTTTGAAATATTATCCATAGATATTGCGGATGTAGATGTAGGTAAAAATATTGGTGCCATGCTGCAAACTGATCAGGCAGAAGCGGATAAGAAGATTGCTCAAGCCAAGGCCGAGCAAAGAAGGGCTTTAGCGGTAGCTCAGGAGCAAGAAATGAAAGCCAGAGTCCAAGAAATGAGAGCAAAGGTGGTAGAAGCAGAAGCAGAAGTTCCTAAGGCTATGGCAGAAGCGTTAAGAACTGGAAAATTAGGAGTAATGGATTATTATAATTTGAAAAATATCGCTGCCGATACTGCTATGCGGGATAGTATCTCTGAAACCTCAAAGAAGAAAGAAAATAAATAAGATAGTATTATTTTACTTAAAAAGGATAGAGTAAACAATGTCATTAGTTTTATATATATCTATTTTCTATATTATAATAAGTTTATTAAGCCGGATAGGAAATAAGAAAAGAAAATCTTATAGCTTAATGCGGAAAGAAGAAGATAATTCCATCTCGGTATTTTCAGAAATTCAGGATGAAGCAGGTCCGCCCGGGGATAAAATTATTATAGATGAAGAGGTTAAAGAATTTTATAAGAACAAAGTTGAGGATAAAGAGAAAGAGGTTTTAGCTGAAAAACCGGTAGTAGAAGATGGAGAAGAAATTTCATCTAGCCGGGAAAGCGGATTGGAAATATATTTATCTAATAATATTCTGGTTAACGGAATAATATTATCAGAGATAATTGCTCCGCCTAGAGCTTTAAGGCCTTATGATTTTCAGAGATATAAAAGATTACGATAAATTAATCGTTAGCGAACAAAACTAGCGAAGAGTGTACAGCGTTTAGCGTTTTACACTTTTAGTTCCTTTACTATATTTTACGAAAGTAGGGAATTATAATAGAAAAAGATAAAAACATAAGTCATAGCATATCAATTAATAATAAAAATGAGCTAAGAGAACTTTTTGGACAATATGATGAAAATATCAAACTTATCAACCAGCATTTTACTATAAAGATATCAACCCAAAATGATAGCAAGTTAGTGATTTTAGGGATAAAAAGCGAAACGGATAAGGCTGTAAAAATAATTGAAGAGCTTCTCTCTATAATTAGGAATGGGCATCCACTTTCTTTAGCACA
The DNA here is from genome assembly GCA_038203565.1 of Atribacterota bacterium. Classification (GTDB taxonomy): domain Bacteria; phylum Atribacterota; class Phoenicimicrobiia; order Phoenicimicrobiales; family Phoenicimicrobiaceae; genus Sediminicultor. The sequence continues at coordinate 132,817 of JBBRDV010000001.1, read as the reverse complement.
GGTAAAATACCATGTCGAAATGTCTCAGAGTAACCAGCCTGTAGATTGGAAATTATTATACAAAGACGTGATTCTCGTTTTTAAAAAAGATAAAGAGATTAAGCCAAAAACTTTAGGTCAACAGAAATATATAGAAGCTGTTAAAAAGAATGATATTGTCTTTGTTATCGGACCTGCTGGAACGGGAAAGACCTACTTAGCAGTTGCTATTGCTTTATCTGCCCTAAAGAATGAAGAAGTAGATAGAATAATTTTGGTTAGACCAGCGGTAGAAGCCGGAGAAAGTTTAGGTTATTTACCCGGAGATTTATTGGAAAAGATAGACCCCTATTTTCGCCCCTTATATGATGCAATGTACGAAATGATGCCTTCCGAAAAATTTCAAAAGTATATGGAAAGAGGGATAATAGAAATAGCCCCATTAGCCTATATGAGAGGAAGAACCTTAAATAATTCCTTTATTATTTTGGATGATGCTCAAAATACTACTTTTGGGCAGATGAAGATGTTTTTAACCCGATTTGGTTTTGGTTCTAAAGTTATAATTAATGGGGATATTACTCAGATAGATTTACCACTTAAAGAACATTCTGGATTAACAAGAGTGGAAAAGATATTTAAAAATATAAAAGGTATCGAATTTGTATATCTTAATGATCGGGACGTGGTGCGACACAGATTGGTTCAGGAGATTATCCGTGCTTATGAAAGGGAAGATTTACGGAACCAGAAATAAGGAGTAATGCAACCTCGTGAACCTATATGATAAATAGAATAAATGGAAAGGTAGAGATAAAATTTCAGGTAAAAGTATGCAAAAGAAAAAATTGATTGATAAAAATAAAATACAAAAAATATCTATATTTTTTATTTTGTTAATCGCCATTACTCTCGTTCTGTCTATTAATTTTTTCCCGGATAAAATTCTTTTGAAAGAAGGGCAAATCTGCACGAAAGATATTCTGTCCCCGGGTGATTTTGAATTTGCAGATGTAGAAGCAACGCAAAGTTTAAGAGAAAAAGCTGCCAAATCGATAAAAGAAGTGTATGATTTAAATTTAGCAAATATTGAAAATGTTGAAAAAGAAATAGATAGTTTCTTTTTAAAAATAGGAGAATACCAAGAAAAAATAGATGAATCATCTAAAGATACTACCACCCCTATAGTGGAAATCGATAGCAGATTGACAGATGTTGAGCTGAACGAAATGGCTATGGCTAATGAAATAAATGAAGATTTAGGATTATATATTAGTGAGCAGGTCATAGTAGGTTATCTCCAACTGGATAATTTATCTTTAGAGAAAATAAAGGTAGATATTAAAAGTTCCGTGAGAAAAATTATGGAACAAGGAATTAAAAAAGATGATTTAGAAAATGCTAAAAAACAATTAATTAGGGAGATTAGTGAGATTTCCCTTGATCATCATGATGCCCTGATTGCCAGCGAGATTGCTACCTCTTTGCTTCTACCAAGTTTATTTTTAAATGAAGAAGATACAGAAAAAAGGCGTCAGGAAGCTATCGCTTCGGTAGATGATGTTATAAGAACAATTCAAAAAGGGCAGATAATTATAAGAAAAGGAGAAGTGGCAACTTGGGAAGGTATCGCCATTCTTAATGCTTTAGGTCTAAAAAATCCCAAGATAAATTTTTCCAATATTATAGGCATAATTATGATTACTGCGATCTGCCTTTTAGTGGTCTTTTTATATTTAAGCTACTTTTATCCTGACATTTATGAAAATGTAAACAAATTAATATTGCTGTGTATTATTTCTATTTTTGTTGTTTTGCTCGCTAAAATAGCAAGTCAGGTATCAGGATATTTAATGCCCAGTGCATCTGCCTCAATGTTAATTGCCATATCTTTAAGTCCCAATATTGCCATATTGCTTACCGTCATATTAAGCTTGTTAATAGGATTTATTCCGGGTGTCGGATTAAATTATATTTTAGTTTCTATAATTAGTGGGATCGTAGCTATATATAGTATTCGGAAAGCTACTCAAAGGTCAAGCCTGACCCGTGCAGGGTTAATTATTGCCGGAGTTAATATCATTACTATATCAGCTTTGGGTTTAATCAATAATGAAGGTTATTATCTAATTTTACAAAACAATTTATGGGGAGTGTTAAACGGTTTTTTAGCAGTCATTTTGACTATCGGAATTCTACCTTTCTTAGAAAGCTATTTCGATATTACTACCTCTTTTAAACTGATGGAATTATCTAATCCTAACCAACCTTTATTAAAAAAGATGGTATTGGAAGCACCCGGTACCTATCATCACAGCATAGTTGTGGGAAATCTATCTGAGACTGCTACCGAAGAAATTGGGGGTAATGGGTTATTAGCTCGGGTTGGTGCCATTTATCATGATATAGGTAAAATAAAAAGACCTTATTTCTTTACTGAAAATCAAGAAGCATATAAAAATATTCATGATGATATGGAACCCAGTTTAAGTGCTTTAGTCATTGCTTCTCATGTTAAAGAAGGAATAGAATTGGCGAAAAAAAATAAACTCCCTAAAGATATAATTGATATAATTGCCCAACACCACGGAACCAACTTGATTACCTATTTCTTCCACAGAGCTTTAAAAGAAAATGAACCAGCTAATGATGCAGTCGCCGAAGAGAATTATCGTTATTCCGGACCAAAACCGCAGACTAAAGAAGCAGGAATTATTTTACTAGCTGATTCATTAGAAGCGGCAACCAGAAGTTTAAATAATCCTACGGCAACTAGAATAAAAACCCTGGCGAAAGAAATTATTCAGAGGAATTTAGAAAATGGCCAGTTGGAAGAATGTGATTTGACCTTGAAAGACTTGGATAAAATTGGAGATAGTTTTTCCCGGATTCTTACCGGAATGTTTCACAGCCGGGTGGAATATCCCGATGAGGATTTAATAAAAAAAATAAAAGAAGAGGGAAAAAGGATTGGAAATTCTAATAAAAAATCAGCAGAAAACAAAAAAGATAAATCAACGGAAGATAAGGGAGATAATCAAAAAGGCTCTGCAGTTTCTGAAAGTTGATGAAAAAACTGAAGTTAGTATTTTATTTACTGATGATAAATTTATAAGGTCACTGAATAATAAATATCGAGGGATTGATAAATCAACCGATGTTTTATCTTTTAGTTTATGGGAAGGGTCTGTCAAAACTCCAGAATCAGAGAGCGATAAACTTTTGGGGGATATAATTATCTCCGTTGAGACTGCCCAAAGACAGGCAGATAACTTAAATCATAGTATGGAAAAAGAGCTAACAGTATTATTAATTCATGGCTTATTGCATTTAACCGGTTATGCTCACGAAGAAGACAAAGATTATAAAATTATGCGGGAAAAAGAGACTGAAATGCTGAAAATATTTGATTTTTAGCTATATGTTTAATATAATCAAATTGATAATTATATTTATTTACTTTTTCAGGATATTTTAACCTAAAAAGTAAATAGTTAGAAAAAATTACTTTGTATAGATTTGCTGAAGGAAAAGAGTTAAAAAAATAGGAGGTGAGGTATAAGCCTAAGAAAGATATTTGCTTTTAGTATGATCAATTAAATTTTAAAAATTTAAAGGAGGATCTATTAATGTTAAAAAGCAAGACAATATTAATTTTAGTATTAGCAATTAGTTTGGTTGTGGGAATCTTTAGTTTTGGCTATACTGCCGAAAGACAATTTGTAGCTATTGCTACCGGTGGAACCGGCGGAACCTATTATCCTTTAGGTGGAGCCTTAGCTCAAATGCTTTCTAATAATGTCGAAGGATTAATTGTGACTGCAATGACCTCAAATGCATCAATAGAAAACTGTAATTTAATAGGTAGAGGTCAAATTGAAACAGCTTTTTCCCAGGCTAATACAACTTTTTGGTGTTATACTGCCACCGGGATGTTAAAAGATACACAACCTATCACTAACTTAAGGGGTATTGCTTCTTTATATCCGGAAACTATTCATATCATTGCTACTAAAGCCTCCGGAATTAAAACCATAGAAGACTTCAAAGGGAAGAGGATAGGAGTAGGTGCTCCTAATAGTGGAACTGCTGCTGATGCCGAGATAATTTTAAAGGCCTATGGCCTTACTTTTGATGATGTAAAAGCAGATTTTATTGACTTTAATGAAGTGGCTCAGCGTTTAGTTGACGGGCAGATAGATGCTGGCTTTACTACCGCTGGTTACCCTACTTCCAGTATTATTGATATAGCAACCAAGAGAGATATGGTGCTGGTGCCTATCAGCGAAGAAAAGATAAAAGAATTAGTTGCCGCAATTCCTTATTATGGAGCTACAACTATCCCGGCGGGAATATATAAAGGAGTAGATGAACCTGTTCCAGCTATTGCCACTCCAGCTTTATGGATCTGTGATGCTAAATTATCATCTACTGTAGTCTACAAAATGACTAAAGCCCTGTGGGAACATAGAGATATACTGGAAAAAGTACATTCTCAGGGTAAAAATATTACTTTGGAAACTGCAATCGACGGAATAGGAATACCATTACATCCGGGTGCAGAATTATACTACAAAGAAATTGGCTTGATTAAATAAGGTTAGGAAAATAAAATCCGGGCACCATAGAATGAGAATATTTTTCTATGGTACCCGGAATCAATTTATATGTTAAAGAATAAATACGTTACCCCGCTTTTCTTGCTTATTGCCATAATTATTATCATAATATTAATTTTTATTCCGGTATATACCCTGGAACTCAGGTCTTTTTCTGATAGTAAGTTAATATTTCAGAAAACAATTCAACCAGACGATCAATTTACTTTGAAATATAAACATTCTGTTGCCCTTACTCCGGTATGGGAAATCTTTACCATCGATAAAGATTATCAAATTATATTAATCGAAACTGATTTTTTTGACCACGGGGCAGGACTTCCCTATACAACTTTTGAAAATGAAATATTTGTGGAAGAAGAGGGTAGATTTAAAATAAAAAATATGCACAGAATTATTGCTACCCCAATTTATTACAGGATTGGGGCAATAAGAGAAAATTATTTTTATTTTAAAGATAAAGAGATTAATCTGTCTAAATTGGTTGGAGACAAATTACTGATCCTTAATATATATAAACACAATTTATTTAATTACTTTTTAGGAGGAATTTTATAGATGACCGAAGAAATTAAAAGGGAAAATAAAGAAATTGATGTTCAAAAGCTTATGGAACAATATGATTCTGAATCGAGAGTAAGAAATCCTTTGGGGATTATGGCGATAATTATTTCTATTATTGCCATATCTTTTTCGGCTTTCCAATTTTATACCGGGGGATTTGGTCTGCTTTTAGCTCTAAAACAGAGGGCATTCCATCTGGCTTTTACTTTGTGTTTAGCCTTCCTTATTTACCCTGGCAGTAAAAATAGTTTTGAAAAAAATAAAGATAAAATACCTTTGCTGGATATAATTCTGGCTGTATTGGGGGCAGGAGTATGTTATTATTTAGTGCTATTTTACAATGCTATGGTCATACGTTCCGGTTTACCTACTACACTTGATTTAATTATAGGCGGCTTGGCTATCCTATTGGTCCTGGAAGCAACCAGAAGAATTATAGGATCAGCTCTCCCCATAGTAGTCATTGTATTTTTACTGTATTCTTATTTTGGGCAGATTATGCCGGGATTCTTCGCTCATCGAGGGTACTCTTTGGAAAGAATAATAGAGCATCTATATGCCGGAACGGAAGGGATATTTGGTATACCTTTAGGGGTATCTTCTTCTTTTGTATTTCTTTTTATTTTATTTGGGGCAGTATTAAATAAAACCGGAATGGGTAAATTTTTTATTGATATAGCTATGGCTCTTGCCGGTCATACTACCGGAGGGCCGGCTAAAGTTGCAGTTATAGCCAGTGGTTTAATGGGTTCCATCAACGGAAGTTCAGTCGCCAATGTAGTAACAACCGGGAGTTTTACCATTCCATTAATGAAAAGCATAGGTTATCGGAAGGATTTTGCCGGAGCAGTAGAGGCGGCCGCCTCTACTGGTGGACAAATACTGCCGCCGGTAATGGGAGCAGCTGCCTTTGTCATGGCAGAATTTTTAGGTATTCCCTATATTAAAATTGCAGCAGCAGCAGCTATTCCGGCTGTAATATATTACATTGCTGTTGCAACAATGGTTCACCTGGAAGCTTGCAAATATGGATTAAAAGGTCTTCCCAAAGAGCAGCTTCCGAAATTAGGTAAAGTATTAAAGGCCAGAGGTCATTTGCTTGCCCCTATACTTGGTTTAGTATATTTATTAGTAAGAGGATATTCTCCCTTATTTTCTGCTTTTTGGGCCATTGTAATGAGCCTGGCGATAAGTATGGTAAAATCTGAGACTCGTTTGAATCTAAAGAAATTAGCTGAAGCCTTTGAGGAGGGTGCCAAGAGCGCTTTAGGTGTTGCTGCGGCGTGTGCCTGTGCGGGAATGGTAGTGGGGGCAGTTACTCTTACCGGTTTAGGATTAAAGATTGCTAATGGATTGGTGATGTTAGGTCATGGAAATCTATTGTTAACCCTTTTCTTCACTATGATTGCCTCCATATTATTGGGAATGGGACTTCCTACCACGGCAAAATATATTATCTTATCGATCATGGCAGCACCTGCTTTGATTGATTTAGGTGTAAACCCTTTAGCTGCCCATCTATTTATCCTTTACTTTGGCGTGATCGCTGACCTTACCCCGCCGGTTGCGGTAGCCGCTTATGCCGCAGCAGGAATTTCCGGCGGGAATTCAATGAAAACCGGTTTTATTGCCGTGAGATTGGCAGTAGCGGGATTTATGATTCCCTTTATATTTGCCCTTGATCCGGGATTGATGTTTTTAAGTGGTTCAATTGGCCATAATTTAATACTAATTGTAACCTCATTGGTCGGCGTATTAGCATTGGGAGCGGCAGCCAGTGGATATCTATTAGATCATACTAAAATATATGAAAGAGTTATATTAATTATTAGTGCACTTGCTCTAATAAAACCTGGATTATTAACTGATAGTATAGGTATCGTCTTATTAGTAGTGGTAATAATCTTACAGAAAATAAGAATATCGAAGAAAGTTAAATTTGCATAGTTTAATTAAAAATCTCTGTGTTAATTTTAATTTTTTGTAATTTTGTAATAAAAAACCATTAGGTTAGAAATCGAATAGACTCAATTATTGTTGATATTTGGATCCCCAATCTAAATGAGCAAAGGTAAACACATCATCTTGGTTTAATTTGTTGAAATGGTCGATATTTTAGAATATGCTTAGCGATATTTTAAAAAGTTGCGGTGATTATTTTTTGGATGACCCCCTTAATTTAATAATATTGATATTTGAAGCTATTGCTTTACTGAGTTTCATAATACTATCTGCCTTTTTTTCCGGCACAGAGACCGCTCTTTTCTCTCTTAATAAATTACAATTAAAGAAAATGCAAAAAAAAGAAGAAAACAATTGGCGGATAAAATTAATTATCAAACTCCTTGATGATCCTCAAAGAGCATTAATCTCTATTTTAATTGGTAATACATTCGTAAACATTGCGGCATCCTCTTTGGCTACTTATTTAGCTATAAAACTTTTTGGAAATATAGGCATCGGTATAGCCAGCGGAATAATGATTTTTACCATACTTGTTTTTGGAGAAATTATCCCCAAATCATTAGCTGTTGTTAATGCCGAAAAAATATCCAAAAAAGTTGCTAGACCGATAGAAATAATTTCTATCGGGTTGTTTCCTCTAATAAAATTTTTCAAAATAATAATTAGCGCCCTATATTATTTTTTAAGAATGAAAAAGACTAAAGAGAAAAAAGGAATTACCGAAGAAGATTTAATAACTTTGATAGATATGGGTAAGGATGAGGGAGTGATAAAGGAAGAAGAGAAAAAGATGATTAGAAATATATTTGAATTTGGCGATACTATGGTAAAAGAAGTAATGATCCCCCGGGTAGACATGGCTTGCATTCCTTCTGATACTAAATTAGGTTCAATATTAAAATTGATTAAAAAAATGGGACATTCGAGAATCCCGGTATTTGAAGAAACTATAGACAATATTATCGGGGTACTGTATGCCAGGGATCTTTTAGGCATATATGAGCAATGGTATACTTCAAAGAAAAAGTTTGATTTAAAGGGGATAATAAGGGAGGCTTACTTTGTTCCGGAAAATAAGAAAATAGACGAACTGTTGGATATTTTTCGGAAAGATAGAATTCAAATTGCCGTTGCTATTGATGAATATGGCGGGACAGTAGGATTGATTACCATGGAGGATGTGGTAGAGGAAGTAGTAGGCGAGATAATTGATGAATATGATAAAGAGATAAAATTGTATGAAATGATCGGAGATAATATTGTAATTGCTGATGCAATAATAAGTATTGACAAGATTAATGAAATTCTAAACATCAAAATACCTGAAAATGGTTTCGAGACCCTGGGTGGTTTTATTTTTGATCTATTGGGCAGAGTGCCTAAGAAAGATGAAAAGATAAGGTATCAGAATTGTCAAATGATCATAGAACAGGTAGTAAAAAATAGAATTAGAAGAGTAAAGATAATAAAAGAACTACCACAGAACAAAAGTAACATTCCGGATAAAGATTCATAGGAGGTAAGGAAATTTTGACAGATTTTTGGATTAAAGTTTACCCTTTTATATTATTTATATGTATATTTATTGCTGCTTTTTTTTCCGGTACAGAAACTGCAGTTATCTCTACCAGTAAGCTGCATCTTAAATATTTAGCCAAGAGAGGGGATAAAAAAGCTATAATAGTGTCTAATTTAATTCAAAAGCCCGATAAATTTTTAAGGTTGGTTCTAATCGGAACCAATATAGCAGTAATCGTATCTTCCACGGTTTCCTCTGCCCTGGCAATGCATATATGGGGTGATAGAGGAGTTACTATTTCAATATTGTTTACTACTCTAATAATTTTAGTTTTTTGCGAGATAATTCCTAAAACCATTGCTCAAAATAATTCACAAAAAATTTCGCTTAAGGCAGCTTATTTTTTAAAAATAGCCTCTTACATCCTTTATCCCATTGAAGTCTTTTTCAGTTGGATATCGAACTTTATCATTAGAATCTTTACTGGTAAGAAGTATGTACCCTTAAATGCTTTTTTTACTAAAAAAGATTTAAAATTAATTTTTGAAGTCGGCGAAAAGGAAGGTGTATTAGAGAAAAAGGAACAAAATATGATTGAAAGAATTTTAAATCTAAATGATATTTTTGTTAAGAATGTAATGATACCCCAAAAGTATATGGTAGCTGTTGAAGAAAATACCTGCTTAGAGGAAGCAGTAAGATTAATGAACAAAGAAGGTCTTTCCAGGATACCGGTTTATCAGAATAATATAAATAATATCATAGGTTTTATTTATGCCAAAGACTTCCTTATCGGAGATTTAAAAAAGAAATTAAGTAAAAGTATAATATTATTAGGTTTGATCCATCCGCCTTACTCGGTCTCAGAAAGTAAAAGAGTTACTACTCTTCTAAAAGAATTTCAGAGAAAGAAAGTACATATTGCCGTAGTAATAAATAAAGAAAATAAAATATCCGGAGTAGTTACCATAGAAGATTTATTAGAGGAAATTTTTGGAGAGATAGAAGACGAATTTGATAAAGCTAAATAATTATAAAGGACGAAATGTTGAGTAAATCATTTTTATGCGTGTTTATATTGTTATTTTTTGTTTTATTTACTCGTCTTACTATAAATAGTAATATTTACGCCAGCACTGTAAGACCCTTAGCCATAATGATCGGCAATTCACCCGAAGAAGTAATTCACCAAACTGGTCTGAATAAGGCAGATATAATTTATGAAGCAAATGTAGAGTATCCTTTTACCAGATTAATGGCCATGTTTAATAATAGTGATGAGGTTATAGTAGGACCGGTCAGAAGCAGCAGGTATTATTTTTCAAGATTAGCTATAGAGTGGTCTGCCATCTTTGCTCACTGTGGAGGGCAGAGCTTGAAGAGTGAAAGGATGGTTAATTTAGACCAGATGCTTTATCCTTCCTCTTATTGGCGGGATAAAAACATTGGGGGATGGATAAATCTTTTTGCTAAAACCCAGAATATAAGAGAGAAGAGCAGAAAAATGGGTTTTCAGGAAAAGGTAAATTTGGATAACTATTTGTTCAGCCTAAGAACACTGAATTTATCAGGAGGGGATATCACTAAAATATCTATTCAATATAACCAAAAATATACCATATCTTACCATATCTTACGAATATAAAGCCAATACCAACACCTATTTAAGGTACATAAATTCTAAGCCCCATCAGGATAGCAAAACCCTCGAATCTATAGCTGCTTCCAATATAATAATCCAGTATATTCCGGTTGAAGAAATACCCGGTGATGAAGAGGGAAGGCTGGAGGTAGGGGTAATCGGCGAAGGTATTGCCAAGATATTTTACGGAGGAAATTATTATTTAACGAAGTGGGTCAAAAAGTCTAAAGACCGAACCGACTGTATGTTATGATAACCAGGGAAATGTTATAAACTTAAACCAGGGGAAAATATGGATTCATTTGGTGCCAGAGGAAACAAAGACGTGGTTTAAATAAAGAAGGTGAAAATACTGTGAAAGAAGAATTTAAAAAATTAATTAAAGAAGCAGAAAAGGTCAGAAAAAGGGCCTATACTCCCTATTCTAAATTCCAAGTGGGAGCTGCTGTTCTCTGCGCTGATGGCAAAATATTTACTGGCTGCAATATTGAGAACGCATCTTTTGGTTTGACTGTATGCGCAGAAAGAGTCGCTATTTTTAAAGCTATTTCAGAGGGCTCAACTAAATTTGAAGCTATCGCTGTTATTGGTGATACAGATAAACCCTGTTCTCCCTGTGGCGCTTGCCGGCAGGTAATATCAGAATTTGGTGAAGATATTCCCCTGATTATGGTGAATTTAAAGGGAGATGTTAAGATTAAAAAAATAAAGGAATTGCTTCCTGAGGCATTTGGTAAAAATGATCTTTTATAAGGGAGATTATCTTATAGTATGTTGTATAAAACAGAAGGTATAGTCTTAAAAAGTATGGAGTATGAAGAAGCTGACAAAATTGTTAATATATATACCAAAAATTATGGTAAGATTACCGCCATTGCCAAAGGAGTCCGAAAGACAAAAAGTAAATTCGGAAGCAGTTTGGAAATATTAACTCACTCTGTCTTTTTGTTTTATAAAGGTAGAAATATTGATATTGTCAGTGAGGCCGAAATTTTAGAATCTTTTTTCTCAGCGAGCAAAGAAGTTATTAAATTTGCTTTTGCTGCCAATTGTGTGGAGGTAGTTAATAAATTAACCGAAGAGCGGGAGAAAAATATTGATCTGTTTAATTTACTAAAAGAGGTTTTACATTATTTGAGGGAATCTAATAATCCAAAATTACTGACCTTATCTTTCAAATGGCAAACTATGTCAATTTTAGGATATAGACCCTCACTTAATCATTGTTGCAGATGCAATAAAAGTGTAGAAGACCAAAAAGAGATGTATTTTAATATAAAAGAAGGCGGACTGGTGTGTAATAATTGTATAGTCAAAGATAAAGAAGGGTGTGTTAAAGTTTCTATTTATTTTAATAAATTAGTAAGGAAAATACTAATTACGCCTTTATCTACTATATCAAACGCTACCATCCCTGATGAAAAAATAAAAGAATTAGGGAAAATAACTGATTTATATATAGCCTATCATTCAGAAAAAAGTTTTAAAACAGATAGATTTTTGAAATTTCTGTAGCTGGCTAAATTCGTATCTCGTATCTCGTGCAAACTAGTGTGGAGCGTTTAGCGTAGAGTGAAAAGAACACAGTATTAAGTAATATGTAATAAAACTATAGTTCTGGATTTACAACAACGGGTTACTTATTACACGTTACTTACCAAATGTTACACATTGCATCCCTTGCTGGTTAGTTAATAAAAAGAAGTCAGAATACAGAATCCAATTCTTTTTATTTCTTTATTTAAAAATTATAACCGATAACTGACAACCGATTTCCTTCGCTCGATACTGGATACTTGATACTCGATACTATATTTAGTTACGTTGACAATTAAGGCTGATTTTGATATATTAACAAATAAAATATTGTCCCTCTCTCTAACAGATAATAGTTTTCAGAAAATCTCTATGAGAGGGAATTTCATTAGTAATTAAGAGAGAAAGAGATGTTAATATGGATTTTCAAGAGATAATTTTTAATTTACAGAAATTTTGGGGAGAACAGGGTTGTATCATTCAGCAGCCATATGATACAGAAAAAGGGGCAGGAACAATGAACCCAACCACTTTTTTAAGAGTATTAGGCCCTGAACCATGGAAAGTAGCTTATGTTGAACCATCTCGCAGGCCTGCTGATGGACGTTATGGAGAAAATCCCAATAGAGTACAACAACATTATCAATTCCAGGTTGTATTAAAACCTTCTCCTGAAAATGTGCAGGATATTTATTTTAAAAGTTTAAAAAATTTGGGGATATCAAGAAAAGAGCATGATATAAGATTTATTGAAGGTGATTGGGAAGCCCCTACCCTGGGTGCCTGGGGATTAGGCTGGGAAGTATGGTTAGATGGCTTAGAAATAACTCAATTTACTTATTTTCAACAAGCTGGCGGGCTTGATTTAGATATTATTCCGGTTGAAATAACCTATGGTTTAGAGAGATTAGGTATGGTTATCCAGGATGTGAATAATGTTTTTGACTTAAAATGGGGTAAAAATATTACCTATAGGGACATACGCTATCAAGCAGAAGTAGAACAATCTAAGTATAACTTTGAAGAAGCAGACATACTGATGTTATTTAACCTCTTTAATATGTATGAAAAAGAAGCCAGAAGATTAATAGTAATAGAGCTGCCTTTACCGGCATATGACTATATATTAAAATGCTCCCATACTTTTAATCTATTAGATGCTCGAGGTGCAATTAGTGTTTCAGAAAGAACAGGATATATTTCCCGGGTAAGAAACATTGCCCGATTATGTGCAGAAGAATACGTAAAGCAGAGGGGAAGATTAGGTTTTCCCTTAATTAAGCAATAAAAGACCAGGCAGAGGATAAATTTAATGGAGAATGTCATTTTAGAAATTGGAAGCGAAGAAATACCGGCGCAGTATATGGAGAATGCCCTAAAAGATTTAAATCAGTTAGCACAAAAATATTTAGAAGAAGCCAGAATAAATTATAAAGAAATAAAGGTTTATGGCACTCCTCGAAGATTAACATTATTCATCTTCCACATTAAAGAAAAACAGGAAGACATTTTTCAAAAGATTAAAGGACCTGCCTATTCAATTGCTTATAATAAAGATTTGCAACCCCAAAAACCTGCCCTGAGATTTGCCCAAAGCCAGGGGTTAAATGTTGAGGATTTAATAGTCGAAGACACCGAAAAAGGGAAATATATTTTTGCCTCCAAATCCATAATAGGCCAGCCAACTATTGAAATATTATCCCGGATATTTCCTAAAATAATAACGGGCATACAATTTCCTAAATCAATGCGCTGGGGAGAAAGATCATTGCGATTTATCCGTCCTATAAGATGGATACTTGCCCTGTATGGACAAGAAATAATCAAATTCAATCTAAATGGTTTAGATTCTGAAAATATTACTTACGGTAATAGACTTTTGGCGCCTCAAAAAATCAAAATATCTTCTACTCAGGAATATTTCAAGAAGCTAGAAAAAAATTATGTAATAGTCGATCCCAAAATTAGAGAAAATATAGTTAGAACAGATATAGAACAGATAATTAAAGAAATTGGTGGGGAAAAAATAATAAATGAAAAACAGTTAAAGGAAATAATTTATTTAGTTGAATATCCCAATGCAATTTTAGGAAGTTATGATAAAAAATATTTAGAATTGCCCAAGGATGTCTTAACTATAGTTATGGAAAAACATCAAAAATATTTTCCTGTTTTTAAAAACAAGAATGAATTACTTCCTCTATTTATTGTAATTATCAATAACTCCAAGAAGTATGCTTCTAAAATTAGAGAGGGTAACGAAAATGTTCTCAGAGCCAGGTTGGAAGATGCAAAATTTTTCTACCAGGAAGACCAGAAGATTCCTTTAGAGAAAAGGGCGGGTAAATTAAAAAATGTTACTTTCCAGGAAAATCTGGGAAGCCTTTTTGATAAAACAGAGAGATTAGAATTGCTGTGTGACTACATTTCAGATAGTTTGCAGGTTGAACAGAAAGTTAAAAAAGATCTTTTAAGGTCTGCTCATCTGTGCAAAGCAGATTTGGTTACTGAAATGGTAAAAGAATTTCCAGAGTTACAGGGAATAATGGGAAAAGAATATGCAGTTTTATCGGGTGAAAGAAAAGAAGTAGCGGAAGCTATCTTTGAACATTATCTCCCTCGCTTTTCAGGGGATAGGTTACCCCTAACTAAAAGTGGTATAATTTTAGGGATTGCTGATAAATTGGATAGTATTATTGGCTGTTTCGTAATGGGCTTAATCCCAACAGGATCACAGGACCCTTACGGATTGAGAAGACAATCTCGCGGACAAATTGCCATAATTTTGAAAAACAACCTGCAAATTTCGTTAAAAGATATTATTCGGAAATCTTTATCCTTATACAAAGAAAGTGGTTCGTTGGAATTAAAAATTGATGAAAATGAGGTGGTGTCCCAGACATTAAATTTTTTCAAACAAAGAGTAATAAATATCTTTTTAGAAGAGGGGATTCGCTATGATGTAATTGACGCAGTTTTGGCTGTGGATAGCGATGGAGATGTAGTTGATATTAAACATAGGATAAACACTATAGAGAAATTATATAATCAGCCCATTTTTAGAAAAATACTTAACTCATCAAGCAGGGTATTAAATTTATCAAAAAATTATGAAGAAACTGAGATTGACCCTTCACTATTAAAGGAAAAAGCAGAGTTAAGTTTATATTATAATTATGAAAGTATTTATCTGCGAACAAGCGAATTTATTTGTAACAAAGAGTATAAAGAAGTATTTAAATTATTGGGAGATTTATGCGAACCGGTCGATGAGTTTTTTGACCAGGTGTTGGTAATGGACAAAGATAAAGGCATCAGAAAGAATAGGGTCGCACTTATCAAGAAAATAGGAATATTGTTTAACCAGGTAGCTTATTTATCCAAAATTGTTTCTATAAAAGAGGGGAGGGAGTAATTATGGATAGTGTTAAATTTAAACCCACTGTCTATATAATTTCTGATTCTACCGGCGAAACTGCTCAAAATGTAGTGCATGCTGCGCTTAGTCAGTTTGATTCTGATGATATTAAGTTAAAATTATTTTCCCACATTGAATCTAAAAAAGATATTACAGGGATAATAAGTCAACTCAATAAAGAAAAAGACTTTATAGTCTATACTATTGTAAAACCAGAATTAAGATTATTTCTGAAAGAGGAATCTAAAAAGCAATCTGTTGTTTCCTTCGACATGCTTGGTCCAATGATAGAAAATATTGAAAGGATAAGCGGAATCAGACCTAAATTAGAAGCGGGGATTATTAGAAAAATAGATAAAGAATATTTTAAAAGAATGGAAGCAATGGAATTTGCGGTGAAGTATGATGCCTGCCAGAGAGAATTAGAGTTATCTAAAGCTGATCTGGTAATATTAGGGGTTTCTCGAACTTCAAAAACACCACTTAGTATGTATCTTGCCTATAAAGGGATAAAGGTGGCCAATATAGTATTAGATTTTGAATTTGAACCGCCAACTGAAATATTTAGTTTACCGCCGGAAAAAGTAGTTGGTTTAACCATGGACCCCGATAAATTAATCGAGATAAGAAGTGAACGATTAAAGGCATTAGGGCTACCAGACGAGGGTGTATATAATAAAAAAGAAAGAGTAATTAAAGAGTTAAAATATGCAGATATTATTTATAAAAAAATCGGATGTCCGATAATTAACGTAACCAATATGGCCATAGAAGACATTGCCACAAATATACTTAAAATTATAAAGGAGGAAAAATGAGTATGAAGAAATATGTCTATTTTTTTGATGAAGGAAAAGGGGATATGAAATCCATTTTAGGAGGAAAAGGTGCAGGTCTGGCAGAAATGACCCGAATAGGCCTTCCTGTTCCTCAGGGATTTACTATCACTACAGAAGTATGTGTGGAATATTATAAAAATGAAAAAAAATATCCTCAAGGATTAGAGGAGCAGATAGAGAAAAATTTAAATAAATTAGAACAGGTATCTAAAAAAGCATTTGGAGATTCCAAAAATCCTTTGTTAGTCTCAGTTCGTTCCGGTGCACCAATTTCCATGCCCGGTATGATGGATACAGTTCTAAATTTAGGGTTAAATGATATTACTATTCTGGGAATTGTAGAAAAAACAAAAAATGAGCGTTTCGCTTACGATAGTTATCGACGCTTTATGCAGATGTTTGGAAATGTAGTTCTGGGTATTGAACATGATAAATTTGAATACCTTTTGGAAGGGCTTAAAAAAGAACTTAGCCTAAAATTAGATACGGAAATTGACTGTGAAGGTCTGAAAATATTAGTGGAGAGATACAAAAAACTGATTAAAAAAGAGACCGGAGAATATTTTCCTCAAGAACCTAAAGCTCAATTAAAGATGGCTATAGATGCTGTATTTAATTCCTGGAACACTAAAAGGGCAGTAACCTATCGTAGGATTAATAAAATTCCCGATGATTTGGGGACAGCAGTTAATGTTCAAGAGATGGTTTTCGGTAATATGGGAGAAGATTCGGGAACAGGGGTTGGATTTACCAGAAATCCTTCTACCGGGAAAAAAGAAGATTATGGAGAATATCTACTGAATGCTCAGGGAGAAGATGTAGTTGCCGGTATCAGAACACCTTTACCTTTATCTAATCTCAAAAACGATTTACCAAAAGCTTATAAAGAACTTATAAAGATAGTTACACTTTTAGAAAAGCATTATAGAGATATTCAAGATTATGAATTTACCATTGAAAAAGGAAAACTTTACTTGCTTCAGACCAGAACCGGTAAAAGAACTGCCCAGTCTGCTCTTAAAATTGCTGTTGATATGGTAGAAGAAGGAATAATTACCAAAGAAGAGGCAATCCTAAGAATAGAACCAAATCAATTAAATCAGCTGTTACACAGAAGAATAGATCCCAAAGCAAAAGTGGAAGTAATTGCCAAAGGATTACCGGCTTCTCCGGGCGCCGCTTATGGAAAAGTGATCTTCACCGCTGATGAAGCAGAAGAATTAGGAAAAAAAGGAGAAAAGGTAATATTGGTAAGATCAGAAACCACTCCGGATGACATCCATGGCATGGTAGAAGCTCAGGGTGTTCTTACCAGCAGGGGAGGTATGACCAGTCATGCGGCAGTTGTGGCAAGAGGGATGGGTAAGGCTTGTGTAGCCGGTTGTAGTGCTTTGAATATTAATGCAAAAAAAGAAACTATTTCTGTTAATGACTTGGTAATAAAAAAAGACGAATTTATCACTATAGATGGCGGAACCGGTGAAGTATTTCTGGGAAAAGTGCCTACCATTGAACCGAAAATGAGTCAGGAATTTGAGACCCTGCTATCCTGGGCAGACAAAATAAAACGTTTAGGTGTGTACGCTAATGCCGATACCCCGGAAGAAGCACAAAAAGCCAGAAAATTAGGGGCGGAGGGCATAGGGCTCACCAGAACTGAGCATATGTTTATGGCGCAGGAACGTTTACCCATTGTCCAAAAAATGATTATGGCTGATACTAAAAAAAGTAGAGCAGAGGCCTTAAAAAAATTACTACCTATGCAGAAAAGTGATTTTATAGGCATTTTAAAGGCCATGGAAGGGCTACCGGTAATTATCAGACTTCTCGATCCGCCACTTCACGAATTTTTACCCAACCTTGAAGATACTTTAATAGAGGTAACTACTTTAAAATTAAAAAATAACGATTTAGCAGAACTTGCCAAGAAGGAAAAATTATTGGAAATAATTAAATCTTTACACGAAATAAATCCAATGTTAGGGCTTCGAGGGTGTAGGTTAGGCATATTATATCCGGAAATATATGATATGCAGGTTGAAGCTATCATAGAAGCTGCCATAGAATTAACTAAAAAGGGTGTCAAAGTAAAACCTGAAATAATGATTCCTCTGGTAAGTCATATAAACGAATTTAGACCGATATGCAAAAGAACTAGAGAAATTGCTAACGAAAAGATAAAATCTGCAGAGGTAGAATTAGAGTATAAAGTCGGGACTATGATTGAGTTACCACGGGCTGCTTTAACTGCTGATAAGATAGCAGAAGAAGCTGAATTCTTTTCTTTCGGTACCAATGATTTAACCCAGACAGCTTTTGGTATAAGCCGGGATGATGCTGAGGGAAAATTCTTATTAAAATACGTTGATGATAAAATTTTAGAAGATAATCCTTTTGAGGTTTTAGATCGAGAAGGAGTAGGAGAATTAGTTAAGCTGGGTACAAAGTTAGGAAGGAAAACCCGTCCTAACTTAGAAGTAGGAATTTGCGGAGAGCACGGTGGAGAGCCACAATCGGTCGAATTTTGTCATTCTGTAGGCTTAAGCTATGTGAGCTGTTCGCCTTTTAGAGTCCCTATTGCCCGATTAGCAGCTGCGCAGGCGGTAATAAAAGAAAAAAATATAGATAAAAAATAATAATTCACCGATTCTCCAATTGGCCAATTATCCAATTGGAGAATGATAGAAAATAGCTTATAGCGGTAATTGAAAAGTACAAAATATAAATCAAAATATAAATCAAAAGTTATAGGTGCGTATTTAATATACCCCTAAACACTTAAATAAGAAAATGAAATGTAAATAAAAAGAAAGGATATAAAGTAACATGCAAATTGAACTGTTAATCCCTCTTAGTGGCATAATTAGCCTTATATTTGCCGTATTTCTTTCTCTGAAGGTAATTAGAGAAAAACCGGGAAATGAATTAATGCAAGAAATATCAAAGATGATTGAACAGGGAGCTATGGCTTTTTTAAAAAGAGAATATAGCGTTTTAGTATTTTTTATCATTGTAGTTAGTCTTGTACTGGGCTGGGTGAGAAACCCTATTACCAGCTTATCTTTTGTGGTGGGGGCAATTTGTTCTGGATTAGCAGGTTTAACCGGAATGAAAATTGCCACTAAAGCAAATTCGAGGACTGCTCATGCTGCCATGGATGGCGGAATAAGCAAAGCATTAAAAATTGCTTTTTCCGGTGGTGCAGTAATGGGTATGTCGGTAGCAGGTTTTGGATTATTAGGTTTAGGTATTTTATATTACTTCATCAGAGACCCGGAAATTATAAATGGATTTGCTTTAGGCGCGAGCTCTATAGCCTTATTTGCCAGAGTAGGTGGTGGAATATTTACTAAGGCAGCAGATGTGGGAGCTGATTTAGTGGGAAAGGTGGAAGTAGGGATACCCGAAGATGACCCTCGTAACCCGGCAGTTATCGCTGATAATGTAGGGGATAATGTAGGGGATATAGCCGGAATGGGTGCAGACCTATTTGAATCTTATGTAGGTGCAATTATTTCCAGCATGATCTTAGGTGGATTATTATTTGAAGGGGCTAAAGGAGTTATGTTCCCTCTATTGTTAGCTGCTTGTGGGGCAATTTCTTCTATTATAGGCACCTTTTTTGTAAATACTAAAAGTGAAAAGAATCTAAATCTTGCTTTAACCAAAGGAACTTTGGCAAGCGGATTTTTAGTTATTATTGCTTCTGCTTTTCTTTCTAATGTTTTATTTAATAGTTTAAATGTATTTTATGCCACTACCGCTGGATTGATTGCCGGTATAATTATCGGATTAGTAACTGAATATTATACCTCTTACCATTATCCTCCGGTAAAATCAATTTCTAAATCATCACTTACCGGAGCAGCAACTACCATTATTTCGGGATTGGCTGTCGGTATGCAAAGTACTGCTATACCACTACTCGTGATTGCCTTTACGGTATTAGTTGCCTATAAATTCGCGGGTTTATACGGTATTGCTGTTTCAGCGGTAGGAATGCTTTCTATAGTCGGCATGACGGTTTCCGTTGATTCCTATGGTCCGATTGCTGATAATTCGGGTGGAATTGCCGAAATGGCCGGGCTGGATCCCAAGGTTCGAAAAATTACCGATTCATTAGATGCTGTAGGAAATACCACAGCTGCTATTGGAAAGGGTTTTGCTATCGGCTCAGCAGCATTAACTGCTTTGGCTTTATTTTCAGCTTATTGTAAATCTGTAGGTTTAGAAACTATAAGCATAACCAATCCGATAGTGGTAGCCGGGATGTTTATAGGTGGTCTTTTGCCTTATCTTTTTTCTGCTTTAGCCATAAATGCAGTAGGGAAAACAGCTTTCTTAATGATAGAAGAAGTTCGAAGGCAATTTAGAGAAATTCCTGGTTTGAAAGAGGGAAAAGCTAAGCCGGATTCTGCGAGATGTGTAGATATTAGCACTAAAGGAGCTTTAAAAGAGATGGTATTGCCCGGGTTGTTAGCCATAATTGCCCCTATAGTAGTAGGAATAGTACTTGGACCAGAAGCATTGGGAGGAATGTTGATTGGAGCAGTGTTAGTAGGAGTATTGTTGGCTATACAGATGGCCAATTCCGGAGGAGCTTGGGATAATGCCAAAAAATATATTGAAATGGGAAATTATGGGGGAAAAGGTACAAAAGTCCATGAGGCCGCAGTTATAGGTGATACTGTAGGTGATCCTCTTAAAGATACTGCCGGCCCTTCTATGAATATATTAATTAAAGTAATGTCTATAGTCGCTCTGGTGTTTGTTCCTCTATTTATAAAATAGTCATTAGTAAATATCCTGTCTGCGCCTGACTGTGCAGGTTCGCACAGGTAGATGAATAGTCGTTAGTTTTAAATACAAAATGCAAAAAAAATTCCCAAAGAATACAATTGGGAGGAAACATTAAATGAGATTTTATGATTTAATTATCAAAAAAAGAGATGGCCAGGAATTAACTCAAAAAGAAATAAATTTCATGATAAAAGAATATTGCGAAGATAGGATTCCGGATTACCAAATGTCTGCTATGCTGATGGCTATCTATTTTCAAGGAATGAATATTGATGAAATAAAATATCTAACTATGGCTATGGTTCATTCTGGAAAAATTATCGACCTTAGTTCCATTCCCGGTATTAAGGTCGATAAACACAGTACAGGAGGAGTAGGAGATACTACTACCCTTGCTTTAGCCCCCATGGTGGCAGCAGCAGGTGTGCCAGTAGCCAAGATGTCGGGACGGGGATTAGGTCATACCGGCGGTACAATAGATAAGTTAGAATCAATCAAAGGGTTTAAAACAGAATTAAGTCTAAATAAATTTATAAATATCGTTAAGAAAGTTGGAGCATCAATTATCAGTCCTACTTCAGATCTGGCTCCGGCAGACAAAAAATTATACGCGTTAAGGGATGTCACCGGAACGATAGATAGTATTCCCTTAATCGTAAGCAGTATTATGAGTAAAAAATTAGCTGCTGGTGCCGATGCCATTGTATTAGATGTTACTACCGGTAGCGGTGCTTTTATGCAAGAATATAAAGATGCCTTGAAATTAGGGAAAATAATGGTAGATATAGGATTAGAGTTTGGCAAAGAGACCGTGGCAGTAGTTTCAAATATGGATGAACCTTTGGGTTTTGCTATCGGTAATTCCTTAGAAGTTAAAGAAGCTATCGAAATTTTAAAAAATAGAGGACCGGAAGATTTACGTAACCTTTGTCTGGTTCTAGGTGCTTATATGCTAAAATTAGGCGGAACAGCAAAGAACTATGAGGAAGGAAGAAACAGATTAGAAAAAATACTAAAAGAGGGGACAGCTTTCAGTAAATTTAAGGAGATGGTAGCCGCTCAGGGCGGAAATCCGAAAATAATAGATAAACCGGAATTATTACCTCTGGCCAAACATTGTACTAAAATTAAAGCGGTTATTAGCGGCTATATACAGAAAATAGATTCCCGATTAATTGGTGAGAGCGCCATGCTTTTAGGAGCAGGCAGAGAGAAAAAAGAATCAGAAATCGATTTATCTGTAGGAATTATTTTAAAGAAGAAAGTAGGCAGTAAGGTTAATATTAATGAAAATTTAGCCGAAGTGTATTATAATGATTCAGAAAAATTAAAAGAAGCAAAGAACAAATTGTTCTCCTCATTTGTTATAGGAGACAATAAACCTAAAAAATTACCACTAATCTTAGCAACCTTCAGTAAGGAAGACGTTAAAGAATTTATTTAATCGTATATCGTATATCGTATATGGTATATCGTTACATCCGAGATACGATTCACCAAATACGAATTAGACTTTTGTATTCTTCTTTCTTAACTCTACACTAAACGCTACACACTCTGCGCTAGTCTTTCTTAACGAAATACGAAATACGAAATACTATGTTCTATCATTTGTTTATTTATGCTATAATTTTAATAAAAAAATAAAAAAGAAGGTTTTTTTGTTGGAAGTAATTATAAGTCATCAAAGCACTGATTTTGATTCTTTGGCTGCTATGGTGGCAGCCAAAAAAATATATAAAGACGCTCTTTTAGTATTTACCGGAGCAATAGAGAGAAATGTAAGAAAATTTATCTCTATGTATGGCGATTTGATAGAGATAACCCCTATTAAGAAAATTAAAATAGAAGAAATTAATAAATTGATAATAGTTGACACTAGAATAAAAAGACGGATTGGACCATTTGCTAATGTAATAAATAAGAGAGATTTGGAAATTCATATCTATGATCACCACCCCTCCACTGCGGATGATATTAAAGGGGACATTAATGCAATAGAAGAAGTAGGGGCAACTACTACCATAATGTTGAAAAAAATAAGGAAAATGAATTTAGAAATTAGTCCCATCGAAGCAACTCTGTTTGCCTTGGGGATTTATGAAGATACCGGCTCCCTTACTTTTTCAACTACTACGATTGATGATATAAATAGTATTTCTTATTTATTTGATAAAGGTATAAACTTAAAAGTTGTAGCAAATTTTATAAATATCGGCCTAAGCATAGCTCAAAAAAAATTATTAAATAAATTGCTGCTTTCTTCTAAGGAAATATTTTGCAAGGGCATACGAATTAATATGGCTAATGCAGAAGTAAAAAATTATACAGAAGGGCTAGCTCTTCTTACTCATAAATTAATAGAAATAGAAAATAGCGATGTTTTTTTTACTATAGTAAAAATGGTAGACCGAATATATATAGTTGGAAGAAGTAGAACAAATTCTGTTGACGTAGATGAAGTTTTAAAAGAATTAGGAGGGGGAGGTCACTTTCAGGCAGCTTCGGCTGTAGTAAAAGATTTATCTCTTGATGAATTAGAGAAAAAACTTATCAGGATCTTAGAAAAAAAAGTAAGGGCGGGAATTGTAGCGAAAGATATTATGTCTTCACCGATTAAGACTGTTAATACTTTAGCTTCTATTGAAGAGACGAAAAAAATATTATTAAGATACGGACATAACGGTATTCCGGTAGTAGAAGCGGGGGAGCTAAAGGGCATTATAACAACGCAGGAAGTAAATAAGGCCAAACAACATGGACTTGGAAAAGAGCTGGTAAGTAAATATATGTCCGATCAGGTAGTTACCGTAAAATTGAATACTCCTTTAACTGAAATTCAAGAATTAATGATCAATTACGATATCGGGAGGATACTAGTTGTTAGCCAAGAAGATAAATTGGTAGGAATTATTACCAGAACTGATTTAATAAGAAATTTATATGGAGAGGGCCATATTCCCAAAAGATCATTTTCAACTTATGTTGAGACCAGCAGCAATATAGAGAGAAAGAAGCAAATAGAATTAATAGAAAAAATATTTCCCAAAAGAGTTAAAGATGTTCTAAATAAAATTGGGGAGATAGGTGATAGATTAGATTTTCCAGTTTTTATGGTAGGTGGGATCGTAAGAGACCTATTTTTAGGGATTAAGAATTATGATCTTGACATTGTGGTTGAAGGAGAAGGAATAAAATTTGCCCGAGAGTTAAGAAGAGACTTGGGAGGGAGAACTAAAAGCCACGAAAAATTTGGAACCGCAATAGTAATTTTAGCGGATGATTTTAAAATAGATGTGGCAACTGCGCGAAGAGAATTTTATGAATACCCCGCAGCCTTTCCTAAGGTTGAGCTAAGTTCAATTAAAAAAGACTTATATAGAAGAGATTTTACTATAAATGCCATGGCTGTCCAGTTAAACCAGAAGTATTTTGGAAAATTAATCGACTTTTTTGGTGGGCAGAAAGATTTGCGTATAGGTACAATCAGGGTTTTGTATAATTTGAGTTTTGTTGAAGATCCGGCACGTATTATACGGGCAATAAGATTTGAACAGAGATATAATTTTAAAATGAATAGGACAACAGAAGATTTTCTTAAAAAAGCTATTGATGATAAATTACTCTCCAGATTAAGAAAGAAAAGAATCACTGAAGAATTAATTCTAATATTGAAAGAAGAAAATCCATTAAAATCTTTAAAAAGAATGGAAGAATTAGGAGCGTTAAAGTATATTCTTCCGGATTTTGAATTAAATGAAGCAACAGTTGAAAGATTAAACAAGGTAAAAGACAATTTTGATTTTTGGACACACGATATACCTGATGAAAAAATAGAATTGTGGGTCATATATTTTTGCTGTTTAATTAGAAATCTAAAAAAAAGTCAACTACAGAGAATTTATAAAAAGCTAATCATTAAGCAAAAGTTTATAGACAAGATAAATTATTGTTACTCAAATTTAGATCAAATCATAAAAATGATATCACAAAAAACTAAAATATCACCGAGCGTTATCTATTTAAAATTAAAAGGTTTACCTAACGAAGCATTATTTTTAGCTATGACGGAAAGCGACACTAATATTGCAAAAGAAAGGATAAACAACTATTTTAGAAAATATAAAAAAGAAAGTCTATATATTTCAGGAAATGAATTAAAAGAACTACAGCTAAAACCAGGTCCGATCTATTCGCAGATTTTAAATAAATTACTTTGTGCCAAGTTAGATGGAGAGGTAAAAAATAAAAGAGATGAAATTAGATTTGTAAAAAATATTCTAAAGGAAAGGAATAAGATATAGAAAAATGTTGAACAATATATTCGAAATTGTTTGGAGCATCCCGGCTGTTTTAATCGCCATTACTTTTCATGAGTACTGTCATGGTAGGATGGCTTATAAAATGGGTGATCCAACAGCAGCAGAAGCGGGAAGACTTACCTTGAATCCTCTGGCTCATCTTGACCCTATAGGAACTTTGATGTTGCTTTTATTTCGATTCGGATGGGCAAAACCAGTCCCGGTAAATTTTAATAGATTGAATCATCCCAAAAGAGATATGATATATGTTTCATTGGCAGGACCTATAGCCAATATAGTCATTGCCATAATATTTGCTCTTATATTAAGGTTAAGTTATTATCTCATCGGACAAATCACCATAGCACAAAACAGCTCTTTTTTTAATCTATTGGTAACTATGTTAAGAGGATGGTTAATATTCTTACAGACTGGTGTAATAATAAATTTAGCACTAGCCATATTTAACTTGATTCCTGTTCCGCCTTTAGATGGATCTAAGGTATTGATGGGTCTTTTGCCTTATTCTCAAGCCTACAGGTATGCTAAGTTAGAATCTTATGGGCCAATTTTCTTATTAATTCTGGTATTAAGTGGTATAATTGGAAAAGTGTTATTTCCTATTGTATTTTTTATATTTCGTTTGCTAGCTTAAATATAGATTTATTTTTAAAATATTTTATAATTAGTCGATAATGAGTTAACAGATGACATATTTCAATAATAAAATTAAGAGAGGAGTATTTCAAATGGCGGGAATAATTTTTAGTGGAATGCGACCTACCGGCAAATTACATTTAGGAAATTATTTAGGAGCTTTGGAAAATTGGGTAAAACTTCAGGAAGAATACAAGTGTTTTTTTGGAGTCGTAGATTTACACGCTCTAACCACTGGCTATGACAAAACTGACGATTTAAAAGAAAACATTAGGGAGATGCTTATAGATTGGTTTAGTGCAGGAATTAACCCCGAAAGGAGTACTGTATTAATGCAATCTTATGTCCCGGAACATGCAGAATTGCATCTACTTTTATCCATGATTACTCCTTTGCCCTGGTTAGAGAGGAATCCGGTATTAAAAGAACAAGTACGAGATTTAGGATTGAAAGATAATATTAGTTATGGTCTTTTGGGATACCCGGTTCTAATGGCTTCAGATATATTGATCTACAAAGCGAATGCTGTACCGGTGGGAGAAGATCAGGTACACCATGTAGAATTAACTCGGGAAATAGCCCGGAGATTTAATAATCTTTATAAAAATATTTTTCCTTTACCCCAGGTAAAATTGACTAAGATTCCTCGTGTGCCAGGAACTGACGGAAAGAGAATGAGTAAAACTCTAGGGAATACTATTTCCATATCCGATTCGCCGGAAAAAATTGAAGAAAAAGCGAAGACAATGATAACTGATACCCAAAAAATAAGGTTGAATGATTTGGGGCATCCTGATATTTGTGTTGTGTTTACCTATCATGAGATGTTTAATTCGGATCAATCTGAAGAAATATCTGCCGGATGTAAATCAGGAAAATTAGGGTGTGTAGAATGCAAAAAGAGATTGGCTCAGGCCTTAATAAATAAGTTTGATGGTTTCAGAGAAAAAAGAAAATATTATGAAAAAAATCCGAAAATAATTAGAGAAATTATAATCGAGGGGAGCAAAAAGGCAAGGCAAGTAGCTAAACAGACTCTCGATGAAGCAAAGAAAGCCATGAATTTAGACTATGAATAAAAAAAATATAGACTTTAAGATAAAGATTGATGATTTAGATAGCTTCGTAGACAAATTACTGAAAAATATAAAAGAAGGTATCGTAGATATTGAACAGGTACCCATTACTGAAATAATAGATCAGTATTTAAAATATGTTATTCAAAACAAGAGTGTTATTGACTTGAGCATTGCCGGTAAAACCATAACTGAAATAGCGATAATACTAAAAATAAAATCAGAAAATCTTCTCCCTAAATTAGAAGTTAAAAGCAGGGAAGAGGAAGATGATGAAGACAATGATTTTATGATTTCAAAAGAAAAAGAAGCGTACCTTCAGGAATATGAAAAATATCAAAAAATAGTCGAATATTTAAAGGAAAGAGAAGGGACGCAAAATGATATTTATTTTCCGACGATAGAAAGTAATGATAAAGAAGACAGTATAGAAATCGAGAAAGTTGATTTAGCAGACCTTTTAACTTCTTTAGAAAAAGTATTACAAAACAAAAAAAAGGAAGAATTTATACCCTTTAAGAAAAGAGCTTTTACCGTAGCCACCAAGATGAAAGAGATAATTAATTTATTGTTAAAAGGCAGCAAAGAGGGGTTATCCTTCGATTATTTTATGGAAAAAGCACAAAGCAGGTTAGAAATTATCGTTATTTTCCTTGCTTTATTAGAACTTATATATTTACAAAAAATAAAATGTTATCAAAATATAAGTTTCGATAAGATAATATTCAATCTGAAAGTAGGTGCATTAAATTTAAAGAAGAATTAAAAAACAACTCCGAATGGGGGAATATAATAGAATGCTTGTTGCTTATACACAATAATGCTTTAACCCTTGAAAAGGTAAAAGAGATTACCGGTCTTGAGAAAAGAAGAGGTAGATTGATTATTAATGAATTAATTTCAAAATATGACAATGATAACAGACCATTTAGAATATATGAAATTGCTGGTGGATATAAACTGGGTACCAAGCCTCAATACTCTGTCTGGGTGAAAAAAATCTTAGAAAATAAAAAAAAGCATCAAATTTCTAAAGCGGCTTTGGAAACCCTGGCCATTATTGCCTACAATCAACCGGTAACCCGTTTAGAAATTGAAAAGATAAGAGGAGTAAGTTGTTCAGGGGTCTTATTTAGTTTATTAAAGCATAGATTTGTAAGAATTAGCGGTAGAAAGAAAGCTCCTGGAAATCCTTTGCTTTACAAAGTTACGGACTTTTTTTTAATACATTTCGGTTTAAAGAAAATCGGCGATCTTCCCAAACTAAGGGAAATAGGAATTAAATAATATGATTGAAAGATTACAAAAATATTTAGCAGGAGCAGGAATTGATTCTCGAAGAAAATGTGAGGAACTTATCCTTCAGGGGCAGGTGCGGGTAAATAATTCTGTCGTTACCGAGTTAGGAACTAAAATTGACCCTAAAAAAGATAAAATTGAAGTAAAGGGTAAATTAATAAAATATAAAGAGAATAAACATTATTCTTATATATTGCTAAATAAGCCTAAAGGGTATTTAACTTCTTTATCTGACCCTTTTGGGAGGCTGACTGTTTTGGATTTGTTAAAAGATATAAAAGAAAGAGTGTATCCGGTTGGTCGATTAGATTATTATTCTGAAGGATTATTAATTCTTACTAATGATGGTGAGCTGACTCACGCCTTAACCCATCCTGCAAAAGAAGTAGAAAAAGTTTACATTGTTAAAGTAAAGGGAATTCCTTCTTCTGAAAAATTAAAGACATTATCAAAAGGAGTGACTTTAAAGAATAATTATAAACTGACACCCTGCAATATTTACTTATTAAAAACTATTAACGGAAATGCTATATTAAAAATAAAAATAAAAGAAGGGAAGAAAAGACAGATTAGAAAAATGGCTGAATATATTGGGCATTTTGTTTTAAAACTGACAAGAATCCAGACAGGCCCAGTTTCTTTAAAAGGCGTGAAACCAGGAGAATACAGGTATTTAAATAAAGAAGAAATTAAAAGTCTGAAGAAAATTGTTTAGCAGTATATCGTATATCGTATTAGTTGACCAGTTACTCGGTTTACCGGTTAATAGAATAAGCAATACGGCCCTACTTACTGAAAACCGAGAGCTGAAAACTTAAAACGTGTATTTAACACTAATGACTATTCATCTACCTGTGCGAACCTGCACAGGCAGGCGCAGACAGGCTAACGACTAATTTGGGGTGAATTAATGAAAAATAATGGTTTAGTAATCGCTATAGATGGACCAGCTGCTGTAGGAAAAAGCACTATGGGTAAATTGATTGCCCGGGAATTAGGCTTTTTATATATCGATACAGGAGCGATTTACAGGGTAATAACCTGGAAGGTTCTAAAAAATAATATTAATATAAACGATGAAGAGATGATTTCTAATCTGGTTTCAGATACCTGTATAACTATAGAAAGAGCAAATTACAAGAGCCTTAATGATTATTATTACATCTTTGTTGACGGAAAAGATGTGACTGAGGAAATACGCAATCCCAGGATTGATCAAAATGTTTCCCAGATAGCCAGACTGCCTAAAATTAGAAAACAGTTAATTCATCTGCAGAGAAGATTAGCTGAAAAAGGGAATATTGTAATGGAAGGCAGAGATATAGGTTCGGTAATTTTACCGCAGGCAGATATAAAATTATATTTTACTGCTTCTGAAGAGGAAAGAATTAAGAGGAGATATACAGAACTTGTAGATAAAGGTTATAATGTAGATTATGAAGAAGTTAAGAAACAGATAGTACAGAGGGATGAAATAGATAGCAAGAGAAAATATGCTCCTTTGATCAAGGCAAAAGATGCTATTGTTATAGACTCTACGGAAAAAAGCATTGAGGAAGTTAAGGATGAGATTTTAAAGATAATAAGAAAGCATAAAAAATACAGGGGAAAAACAGATTGAAAATAATATTATCTAAAAAAATGGGATTTTGTTTTGGAGTCAAAAAATCCGTAAACTTAGCCAAAAATGCCTTAAAAGCAAGAAAAAATAACCTGTATATGTTAGGTTCAATAATAAATAATCCTCAGGTTATAGAATATTTTATAAAAAAGGGAGTAAAGATAACAGATAATTTAGATGAAGTTCCGGAAGAAAGCACGGTTATAACCAGGGCGCACGGTATTTCTCCTACAATGCTTAAAAAAGCGTACCAAAAAAAATTATCGGTAGTTGACACTACCTGTCCATATGTTAGAAAAGTACAAAAAATAGCGTGTTATTTATACGAGAAGGACTATTTTTTAGTTGTCTATGGAGACAAGAAACATCCCGAAGTACTAAGTTTATTGGATACGATTCAAAACAATGCTTTAGTAATAAATTCAATTTCCGATGCAGAGAAGATAACTAGAAAGAAAAAAATTGGTCTTATCTCTCAAACCACTAAAAATATTTATGATTTTTTTAAATTATCATCTGCCCTGTTAAACAGAGCTGAGGAATTAAGAATATTTAATACAATATGTAAATCTACCACGGAAAGACAAAAGAGCGTATTTGAGTTGGCAAAAGAAGTAGATGTGATTTTGGTGATTGGAGGAAAGGAAAGCGCTAATACAACTCGATTAGCAGAAATAGCTAAGAATCAGGGAGTAAAGACTTATCATATTGAAACTAAAAACCAGCTAAAATATAAATGGTTTTATCCTGAAGGTAAAGTTGGAATTGCCAGTGGTGCCTCTACTCCTGACTGGATAACTAATGAAATAATTGATAAACTTAAAGAATGGTATGGTTAAGAACTTTTCTTTACTTTACTGGCTTTTAAGCATTTAGTGCAGATATTAATTCTTTTTACGGTATTATCAATATTTGCTTTTATTTTTTGTATATTGGGATGCCACATTCTTTTAGTAACTCTATGAGAGTGGCTTATTTTATTGCCAAATTGTGGACCTTTACCACAAATATCACATTTTGCCATTTTATATTTCCTCCTGTCCGTTGTAAAAAATATCTAACAGTAGACATTTTATCATATTATATAAAGTCTTAGCAAGTAATAATTTAAATAATCTAAAGTTTATAATATTTACTTAGCTGGTTAAGTGGTTACCTGGTTAGTGGTTAGTTAAGAAAAGAAGAAGAAAGAAGTCTAATTCGAAAGGTAAATTATGAGAATTGTTGCTGGGAAGAACAAAGGTAATATATTAAAATTCCCCAAGGATTTATCTGTTCGTCCTACTTCTGAAAAAGTGAGGGAAGCTTTATTTGATATTTTGGGAACATCTATCAAGGAAACCTGTTTTTTAGATCTATTTGCAGGTACCGGTGCAATAGGAATTGAAGCCTTAAGCAGGGGGGCAAGAGAAGTAATATTTATCGAAAAAGAGCTAAAATGCATAAAAATTATAAAAGAAAATTTAGAAAAGACTGGAAACAGACAAAATGCTATAGTTTACAAAATAGATTTTTTATCCGGTCTAAAATTACTAGTCAAAAAAAATTATCTATTGGATTATATCTTTTTTGACCCCCCTTACAGCAAAGGACTGGTAAATATTTCTTTATTAGAAATAGCGAAATTACCTATATTGAGACATAATGGTTTGGTGATTGCCCAACATCACAAAAAAGAAAAAGTTATGGAAAATTTAAATAATTTGAAATTGTTTAATCAAAGAAGATACGGAGAGTGCTACCTATCTTTTTACGATTATGTTAATATTTAATAGGAAATTTTAAAATTGTAAGAGTCAAGTGAATAAAGGAACTATAGCGTATAGCAAGGAGGGAAAAATGAAAATTGCCGTTTATCCAGGTAGTTTTGATCCAATTACTAATGGCCATTTAAATATTATTGAAAGAACCATAAAAATTGTTGATAAATTAATAGTAGCAGTGGCAGTCGATTCTAAAAAATCAACTTTGTTTTCAGCCCAAGAAAGAGTAGATATGATAAAAGAGACCATCAAGGATTTGGAGGAGGTTAAAGTGCTGTCATTTTCCGGTTTATTAACTGATTTTGTTAGAAAAAATAAAGCAAATATTATCATCAGGGGGATGAGAGCCATATCTGATTTTGAACATGAATCACAACTGGCTTTAATGAATAAAAGACTTGCTCCGGAGATTGAAACAATTTTTATGGTTACTTGTTCTAAGTATTCTTATTTAAATTCCAGTATAGTTAAAGAGATAGCGAGTTTAAATGGTAACATATTCCAGTTGGTCCCGGAAATTGTAGAGAAAAAGTTAAAGACATTATTTTTCAATAAAAAAGCTTAAAAAAGAACTTTAGCAATTTTTTTAGCGAAAATATTTATTATTGAATCGGAATAAAAATCTATCTGGATGATAAAGAGAAACAATGTATTATTTTAAAAGATATTTTTTAATTATTATAATCACAGTTCTATTCTTACTTAATCTAATCCCTACTCCCTATTTCCTGATAATTCCGGGGCAAGCCATCAATCTTAGTAAAAATATTACAGTAGAAAACGGCGAAAAAGACGCTAAAGGCCAATTTCTCCTTACTTCAACCGCTATAATAAAAGCCAATTTATTATTATATATTTATGGATTTTTTGACCCTAACATAGATTTAAAAAATAGGGATGATGAAATATTATTGAAGATGAAACAAAAAGATTATATTAATATAATGGAAAAATTAATGCAAGAAAGCCAGATGATTTCCAAAGTTGTAGCTATAAGGAAAGCAGGATATTCGCCGGAAATATCAGGACGAGGAATATTGATTAACGGAATATTGGATAACAGTCCGGCAAAAAATAAATTATTACCGGGTGATGTGATTATAAAAATTGATGAGCAACAGGTTTATACTCTGGAAGAATTTTCAGAAATTATCAGAAGTTATAATTTAAGTCAAATTGTAAGAATTACTTTTTTAAGAGATAATAGTACTTATTCAACATCAATTCCTCTAATTGAACTTCCTAGCGCTGATGATGAAACAGAAGGAATAGGGATAGGTATCTATACTGATACTAAAGATCTTCAATGCAGATTCCCTTTAAAAATAGAAATAAATTTAGAAAAGATAAAAGGACCTTCTGCTGGTCTAATGATTGCCTTAGAAATATTGAATCAATTAGCCGAAAATGATCTAAGCAGTGGTTTGTTGATCGCCGGTACCGGTAATTTAAGTATGGATGGGAGAATAACCGAAGTAGATGGAATTAAACAAAAAATACTATCTGCAAAAAAACATAAAGCTGGCGTATTTTTAGTGCCTCAAAAAAATTACCCAGAAGCTCTTAAATTCAGTCATGGTATTAGAATCATTCCGGTTGATGATTTTGATGATGCAATAATGAAATTAATAAAATTATAAAAATGAAAAATTATTATAGATGATAAGAAATAATTTAGTCTTTTTTTATTGCTATTTTGTGAGTAAAATCAAGCCGAGCCACCCTATCTTCTGCTTTTTTATTACCAAGAACATATATATCAGTAGCAAGAATGTCATAATCAAGCATCTTAACTAATCTATTTCGAAGACGATTATTTTTTTCGAAAATTATTTGCCTTAAATAATTTGATAGCTTACTGATTAAAGGCGTAGAAGAATTTTTTTTAATAGCTCTTAATAGAGTTTTCCCTTTTTTAGAAAATCCCAAAACCCTTGCATACAAAGATCCATACTTATTGAATATGGCTATATCTTCTTTGGATAGATTCATCATAATGTGCAAAATTATGCGTTGAATTTTAGTACGGGTATATCTCCTGGTTTTAATTGAATTAATTAATTGCTCAACGGAATAAGATTTTAAAGATGCTTTCTCTATTCTATTTTCCAATCCCTCAGTTACTCCATGAATACGGGAAATATCATCCGATGACATTCTTCTCAATATAGCAAAAATAGATTGCCGGTAAGAGTCGAGGGTGATAGGGCCCCTGCCTTCTCTTAATTCCCTCTCTAATACAGAAAATCCTGACGGAGGAAT
This sequence comes from Atribacterota bacterium, assembly GCA_038203565.1. GTDB lineage: Bacteria > Atribacterota > Phoenicimicrobiia > Phoenicimicrobiales > Phoenicimicrobiaceae > Sediminicultor. The sequence continues at coordinate 98,957 of JBBRDV010000001.1, read as the reverse complement.
GGTTGATTTTATTTTATCATTTAGCATAAAAAGGTCGGTTTTAGGGGAGCTTAAATTATTTAGTATTTCATTTCTGATAGAGGTAGCACTGGAAATTTTACCTTTAATATTCTTTTGATGATAACTTGCACCTATTCTTTTTATGGCTATAGGCTTGATTTTGCTCTTTAGATTTAATAGATGTTTTATATATTCTAATGCTAAAATATTATTGGGGTATTTTAGTAATTTACTTAACTCTAAAGTTGATATTTTTTCTAAGCCGTCTATTCCGAATTTCCTATGGTATTCACATAAGGCCTGGCTCCTTGCTTTGGGAAATGCGTATCCGTTTTTACTATTGTATACTATCAACTCTTTATATTTCTGTGGTTCAACATGTAAAAAATTGCTTATAGAGTAAAGGGTATCAAGGTTATCAGTTTCACAACCAAAACATAGATAATCTATAATCTTAAGCGAATCAAGTAATTTTACTGCTCCAAAGGCAAAACCGTTTGCATCCTGAGTAGAAAAAACAAAGGGGAGCTCAATTATCAGATCAACACCGGCATTGAGTGCCATCTTTGTTCTGGCCCATTTATTTATAATTGCCGGCTCTCCTCTCTGCAGAAAATTTCCGCTCATGACTGCTACTACATAATCTGCCCTGGTTATTTCTTTTGCTTTAAAAAGATGGTAAAGATGGCCATTGTGAAAAGGATTATATTCAGTAATTATTCCTAATATTTTCATAAGATTTCTCGATTTAAAAAATATTTTATGTTATAATTATACAAAATTTGCAATAAAATTGATAGTAATATATCCGTATCTCGCATATCGTACGTGTATTGCGTATAGAAATAGAAAGAAAAGTACCAGTCTTTTCTTTCTCTAAATACACACTAATGTTTACATTAATAAATGTTAATTAAAAGGAGGAGATAAATGAAATTATCACAACTCATTCGTGAAAAAGCTAAAAAAAACCCTAAAATTATTGTGCTTCCGGAGGGTGAAGAGCCAAGGATGATTAAAGCGGCGGAAACTATTATTAATGAGGGTTTTGCCAGTTTAATACTTTTAGGAAGAGAAGAAAGTATTAAGTCTAAAGCCCGGGAATTGGGAATTGATTTACCGAATAAGATTAAAATAATAAATCCCAAAGATTCGGAAAAATTGAAAGAATATGCTGAATCATATTACCAAATTCGTAAAAATAAAGGAGTAAGCTTAGACGAAGCTTACCAATTATTGGAAAATCCTCTTTATTTTGGTGCATTAATGGTCTATCATGATGATGCAGATGGTTTGGTTGCCGGTTCTATTAACGCCACAGGAGATGTTTTTAGACCAGCTCTACAGACTATAAAAACTGCCCCTGGTATAAATATTGTTTCCAGTTCTTTTGTTATGGTGGTACCTGATTGCCCTTATGGAGAAAAGGGAATCATAGTTTTTGCTGATTGTGCTTTAAATCCGGAACCCAATGCCGAACAGCTTGCTGATGTTGCTATCGCCAGTGCTGCAACCGGAAAAGCACTGATTGGCTTTGAACCAAAAGTAGCAATGTTATCTTTTTCGACTAAGGGGAGTGCCAAACATCCTTTAGTGGAAAAAGTAATCGAGGCTACTAAAATTGCCAAAGAAAAGAAGCCGGAGTTACTTATCGATGGAGAACTTCAGGCTGATGCTGCATTGATTCCCTCAATTGGAGAGCGAAAAGCTCCAAACAGTAAAATTGCCGGAAAAGCTAATGTCCTGATATTCCCCGATCTAAATTCTGGAAACATTGCTTATAAATTAATAGAAAGATTAGCTAAAGCTGAGGCCATAGGTCCCATCTCTCAGGGGATGAGAAAACCGGTTAATGACCTTTCTCGCGGTTGTAGTGCCGAAGACATAGTTAATGTGGTAGCAATTACCGTATTACAAGCAGGTGAAGTATAAATATATAGATTAGTCGTTAGTGAATAGTAATTAGCATCGAGTATCGAGTATTGCGTGGAGAAGATTAAGGCTAAGAGGTGGGCGTACGATACGTCGAACCTGCTAAAAATAATTAGAAATAAATTGTCAAGTTTAAATATAGGCAAAAGATTGGGAGGAAAAAACTATGATCATCTTATCTTTTAACTGTGGCAGTTCCTCTGTAAAATATCAACTCTATAATTGGGAAAAACAGGAAATAATTGCCAAAGGTATAGTAGAGCGAGTCATCATAGGAGATTCTTTCTGTGTCCATGAGGTTAATCATAAAGAAAAAGTTACCATAGAGCATAATTGTCCTACCCATAAAGAAGCTATAAAATTAATTATAGATAGCCTTGTTCATCCAGAATACGGTGCCATAAAGGATTTATCAGATATTTCCGCTATCGGCCATAGGGTAGTTCATGGGGGTGAAAAATTTTACAAATCGGTAATCATCAACCGGGAAGTCCTAAAAACATTTAAAGAACTTGCCGTACTCGCTCCCCTGCACAATCCCCCTAATATCATGGGAATTGAGGCAGCCATGGAACTATTACCTGATATTCCCCATATGGCTATTATGGATACAGCCTGGCATCAGACTATGCCTGACTATGTCTATAATTACGCCGTACCCTACCAGTGGTATGAAAAATACGGGATAAGAAGATATGGTTTTCACGGCACTTCATTATTATATGTTGCTAAAAGAGCAGCTGTTCTCCTGGGTAAAGACCCCTTTAGCTGTAACTTAATCAGCTGCCATATCGGAAATGGAGTAAGTGTAAATGCAGTGAAAAATGGTCTTTCTTATGATACTAGTATGGGATTTACCCCTTTAGAGGGAGCCATTATGGGTACCAGAGCCGGAGACCATGATGCCGCTCTGGACTTCTATGTTATGCAGCAGGAAGGTTATTCTCCCCAAGAGATGGATACTATACTCAATAAGAAGAGTGGAATATTGGGTATAACCGGTAAGTATATAGATAGAAGAGATGTGATAAAAGCAGCCTCCCAAGGGGACAAAAGATCTCAGTTGGCCATCGAAATGGAATCCTACCGACTGAAGAAATATATTGGTGCCTATACTGCCGCTTTAGGAAGAGTAGATGCCCTGGTCTTTACCGCCGGAGTAGGGGAGTTGAGTGATACTATCAGAGAAAAGGTATTAGAAGGTTTAGATAATTTAGGAATTAAATATAACCCCCAAAAGAATAAAATAGCCAGAACCAGGAATGCTGAACTTGATATCTCTGCCGATGATTCTCCGGTAAAGATATTTATTATCCCCACCGACGAAGAATTAGTCTTTGTGGAAGATGTGGTAGCCCTGCTGGAAGGTACTTATGATATTCATACTAACTTTAAATATACTTTTCAGAAAGAAAATTATAAAAATTTAATGAGAGAAAAATCCTTCGAAAAAGAATGTAAAAAAAAGCCTGATTTATCTAAAATAAAGGCTAATAGACACAATAAAAAAAATCAAAAATAATTTGCTTTTTTCAATAAGAAATTATATACTTTTAAAGTTATTAAGATATTATATTAGTCGTTAATGAATAGTGAATAGTATTTAGTAAATAAAACACATTAATGATTAATAAGTTATGGGTTTTAAGTTTCAAGTTACAAGTTGCCAGTTTTTAGAAAACTCAAAGCGTGTTAAGGTTGTATTATCATACTCCATTGTAATAAACTGTAAATTGATAACTAAAAACTTGTATTTGAAGCTAACGACTAATTAGGCTTTACGGAAAAAAGGAAATCCCGATAAAATTAAATTATATTATATAATAAGGAGGCATGCGTTATGCCGGTACCAAAAAGAAAAACATCCAAATCAAGAAGAGATAAGAGACGTACGCACTGGAATTTGAATGAAGTAAACTTAGAGGAATGTCCTAGATGCCATGAGATGAAATTGCCTCACAGAGCATGTCTTGAATGTGGTTATTATAATGGAAAAGAAATTATTTCATCTTCTGAAAAAAAAGACAAAACGAAATAAATTCTAAATATCGTTATTATTAGATGTAAAAAAGTGCCCAGTTAATTTATTAAAATGTGGCACTTTTTTTATTTCTGCATCAAATAAGAAATATGTTTGATTTTTAGATACGCTTAATGTATAATACTTACAATTAGTAGTTGCTAATAATAGGTGCTATTAATAAATATAAAATAGGCGGTTGGGAAAATGATTCGAAATTTAAGTAAATTAGAAAGGCAAAAAAGAATAAAGGAAAATATTTCGAAGGACCCATTTTTGTCTGATAAAAAACTTGCTGAATTATTTAGCATTAGTGTGCAAACTATTCGATTAGATCGACTGGAAATGGGGATTCCTGAAATGAGAAAACGGATAGTGCTGGTTGCCAAAAATACTTCTTCCAAGGATAAGGTAAAATCTCTAAAAAGAGAAGAGATAATCGGAGAATTAATAGATATAGAGTTAGGAAAAAACGGAATTGCTATCTTGAAGACTACAAAAGATATGGCTTTTGGAAGAACCGGAATAATTCGAAGTCACTATATCTTTTCTTTAGCCGACTCATTAGCCATTTCCATCATTGACACAGAAGTTGCCTTAACGGGAATTGCCCGATTAAGTTACAAAAAACCTGTATATGCCGGAGAAACTTTGGTTGCCAAGGCAAGGGTTGCTCGTAATAGAGGTAATAAATATTTAGTATCAGTACACGTAAAATCTGATCAAAAGGAAGTATTTACGGGAAAATTAGTAATTTTTTCGGTTAACGATAAAGTAAAAAAGGAGAAAGCTTAAATGAAAATAGCTCTTGATGCCATGGGAGGGGATTATGCCCCCGAAGAAGTTGTGAAAGGCGCAATTTTAGCCTTAGAAGAAAGAGACTTAGAGATTATTTTATTAGGTGATATGGAGAAAGTCAAAAAAGAGTTAATAAAATATAAATATAAAAAAGATAAATTATCGGTCATAATTTGTAAAGAATATATTGAAACAGGTGAGTTTCCTTTAGATGCCATACGGAATAAAAGGGATTCTTCTATAGTGATAGGCACGAAATTAATAAAAAATAATCAGGCTGATGCTTTTATTTCTGCCGGAAATAGCGGGGCGGTTATGGCCGCGGCATTATTGGAGTTAGGGTGTATTCCTCAAATACGCCGTCCGGCTATTGCTGCCATATTGCCCTCGGAAAAAGGGAAAGTATTAGTATTAGATGTGGGTGCAAATGTTGATTGCAAACCGGAACATTTACCCCAATTTGCCTTTATAGGAAGCAAATACGCAAAATATATTTTAGGAATAGAAAATCCGAAAATAGGATTGCTAAATATAGGTGAGGAAGAAAATAAAGGAAATAAATTTAGTCAAAATGCCTATAAAAATTTAGAAAGTGCCAATATTAATTTTGTGGGGAATATCGAAGGTAAGGATATTTTTAAGGGAAAAGCAGATGTATTAGTTTGTGATGGATTTACTGGCAACATATTATTAAAATCTTCTGAAGGTTTAGCAAAATTGCTTTTAACAGAGGTTAATAGTATGGTAATCAGTCAACTTCCCCAAAATCAAGAAATGGATAAATTAAAGGAAAAATTTATGAATTTGGTAAAAATGACCGATTATACAGAATATGGCGGATCTCCCCTATTAGGCGTAAACGGATTATGCTTTATATGTCATGGACGGTCTAAAGCAAAAACTTTTAAAAATGCTATACTTAATACCGGTAAATTTATTGATGCTAACATAGTTGAGCACTTTAAAGAAATATAAATAAAAAAAAATAATTCACTAACAAGAAGGGGAGAATGCTAATTAATGAAAAATATAAAAAATGTTAAAATAATTGGAACAGGTTCTTATGTTCCCACAAAAGTTCTAACTAATGAAGATTTGGAAAAAATGGTGGATACAAATCACGAATGGATTGTCACCAGAACCGGTATTGCTGAACGCCGTATAGCTGAAGATAATGAAACAACTTCAGATATAGCTGCAAAGGCAGCTTTGAAAGCGCTAAAAGATTCAAATATTAAACCGGAGGAGATTGATTTAATCATTGTTGCTACCAATTCTCCGGATATGATTTTTCCAGCTACCGCTTGCCTGATTCAAAAGAGAATTAAAGCTGTAAATGCCGCAACCTTTGATCTGCAAGCAGGTTGTACTGGTGCGGTTTATGCCCTAATTACTGCTTGGCAGTATATTGCTACCGGTTTTTATGATAATGTTTTAGTAATCGGGGCAGATACTCTCTCAAAATTCGTTGATTGGACTGACAGAAATACTTGTATTCTTTTTGGCGATGGAGCAGGGGCGGCTGTTTTAAAAGCCGACCAGGAGAAAGGAATCTTTTCTGGTTGTTTGACAGGAGACGGGTCGTACGATGATTTGATTATGATACCAGCCGGGCTTTCTAAAAACCCTGCTTCCCATGAAACCGTAGAAAAGAAAATGCATTATGTTAAGATGAAAGGAAATGAAGTATTTAAGTTTGCAGTAAAAAACATGAAAAGGACAACTGTAAAAACTTTGGATAAATGTAATCTTTCGGTAGAAGATGTAGATTGTTTTATTCCGCATCAAGCAAACATCCGAATTATTTCTGCCCTGACAAGAGTTTTGAAAATAAAAAAAGATAAAGTTTTTGTAAATTTAAATAAATATGGAAATACCTCAGCTGCTTCTGTTATGATTGCTCTTGATGAAGCAGTAAAAGAAGGTAAGATTAAAAATGGTGATATCGTAGCACTTACCGCATTTGGTGCTGGTCTAACTAGCGGCACCATTGTTATAAAATGGATTAAATAATCTCGATAATATATATTTAAAAAGGAGTTACACCATAGATAATGAACAAAATAGCTTTTGTATTTCCTGGTCAAGGTTCTCAAAAAATAGGAATGGGAAAAGATTTAATAGAGAATTACCCCGAAGCAAATATTTTATTTAATATAGCTAATAAAGCTCTAAAAGAAGAAGGAGTAGATATTGGTAAAATCTGTTTCGAAGGACCAGAAGAAGAATTAAAAAATACGGTTAATGCTCAACCTGCAATTTTAACTATCAGTACAATTTTGTGCAAATTATTAAGAAAAAATAAAGTTAAGCCTTCTATAGTTGCAGGACATAGTTTGGGAGAATATTCAGCACTGGTAGCTAGTTCTGCTATTAAATTTGAAGATGCAGTGAAGTTAGTAAGGAAAAGAGGAGAATATATGCAGAGTGCAACTCCAGCAGGAACTGGTTCAATGTTAGCAATTATCGGCTTAGAAAAAAATGAGATAAGTAAAATGTGTGAAAAAATTAAGGATATTGGGGTAGTGGAAATTGCTAATTATAATTCTCCGACTCAAATTGTAGTTTCCGGTGAAAATAAAGCATTGGAAAAGTTATCAATAATGGCCAAAGAGAAAGGAGCAAGGATGGTAATACCTTTAAAAGTAAATGCTCCTTTTCACTCATCCTTTATGGAGACAGCCAAAGAGAATTTAGCAAGATATTTGGAAAAAGTAAAAATAGATAATCCCAAAATACCTATACGTTGCAATGTTAGTGCTGATTATATGCACAATAAAGAAGAGGTTAGATCAGCTCTAATCAAACAAATGACTCATCCTGTAAAGTGGGTTGATACTATAACAAAAATGTATTCCGAAGGTATTAAATATTTTATAGAGGTAGGCCCCGGGAAAGTGTTGAAAGAATTAATTACGCAAATTATTCCCGAGTCTAATGTCTTTAATGTATTTGATTCAAATTCTCTTCAAAATGTAGTTGAAAAAATAGAGGAGGTCTTATAAAATGGGACTATCTGGGAAGGTTGCTTTAATTACCGGATCAGCTCGTGGAATAGGTAAAGCTATTGCCCAGGAATTGGCCAATCATGGAGCAAATATAATTGTTAATGATATTCTACCAAAAAATGAGATCGATAAAACTTTGGAAGAAATCACAAGAGGTGGTAATATAGCGATTGGGATAAAAGCTGATATAACTGTATTTGATGAAGTGAATAGAATGATGAAGGAGATTATAAATAAATTTGGGAAAATAGATATATTAGTAAATAATGCTGGAATAACCCGAGATTCTCTTTTAATCAGGATGAAAGAAGAGGATTGGGATGCAGTGATAAGAATAAATCTAAAAGGTACTTTTAATTGTTCCAAAGCTGTGGCAAAATATATGATGAGGCAAAAGAGCACTGATAAAATTGTAAATATATCCTCAGTTATCGGATTGATAGGAAATATCGGGCAGGTTAATTATGCCGCATCAAAAGCGGGGATAATAGGATTAACTAAATCAATGGCAAAAGAACTTGCCTTAAGAAATATAAATGTAAATGCTATTGCGCCTGGATTTATCGAGACAGATATGACTAAGAAATTACCGGAAAAAGTTAGACAAGATCTCCAACAGCATATCCCTTTAAAAAGGTTGGGTACTGTGGAAGATATCGCTAAAGTGGTGTATTTTTTAGTTTCTGATGCAGCAAATTATATTACTGGGCAAGTTATAAATGTCGATGGCGGTATGGTAATGTGAAAGGAGGTGAAAGTATAGAATGGAGTCAATAGATAGAGTAAAAAAAATAATAGTAGATCAATTAGGAGTTGATGAAAGTAAAATTACAGAAAACTCTTCTTTTGTTGACGATTTAGGTGCGGATTCTTTAGATATTGTCGAACTTATTATGGCTTTTGAGGAAGAATTTGATGTAGAAATTCCAGATGAAGATGCAGAAAAAATTAAGACTGTTGGAGATGCGGTTAAATACTTAAGCAAATAAGAATATAAATATAAAATATGCATGAGTATTTTTTATACATATTTTTTAAAAAATATGTATAAAGAATAACGGTAAGAAATTAAGATTAATGTCTAATTAAATAAGGGTTGGAGATTTATCCGACCCTTATTTAAAATGTAAATTTGATAAAAAAAATTATTTAATGACGGTGGAGAATAGGATATTGAAAAATAGAGTGGTAATTACCGGTTTAGGTCCGGTTACTCCCGTAGGAATTGGAAAAAATAAATTTTGGCAATCCTTAATTCAAGGAAAATGTGGTATCGACAGGATAAGTTATTTCGATACCGAAAAATATCCTACTAAAATAGCAGCAGAAGTAAAAGATTTCAATTATACAAATTACATATCTGTCAAAGAAGCAAACAGAATGGATAAAAGCACTCAATTTTCAATTGTTGCGGCAATGCTGGCACTTGAGGATTCTAAATTGAAAATTACTGAAAAGGATTCTTATTCAACGGGAGTTATAATTGGTTCAGGCAAATATAAAAAAGATGAGTGATATACTGGCTTTGAAAAAAGAAAAGGATTTAATGTCAAATAATTTAGAAAAAAAATTAGATTATAAATTTAAAAATAAAACCCTTCTAAAAGAAGCTTTAACCCATTCTTCTTTCCAAAAAAAAAGTTTAAAAGACAAGATAACCAACAATCAAAGATTAGAATTTTTAGGTGATTCTGTTTTAAATTTAATTGTTACTGAATATCTTTATCGTAAATTAGTCTCTTTTTCGGAAGGTAAGCTTACAAAAATTAAATCTGTTATGGTTAGCAAGGATATTTTGGCGAAATGGGCTGATCGCCTTTCCTTAGGAAAGTACATTATTTTGGGAAAAGGGGAAGATTCAACCGGAGGGAGAAATAAATTATCTATTCTTGCAGATTGTTTTGAGGCTTTATTAGGAGCAATATATTTAGATAGCGGCCTCCAAAAAGCTAAAAAAATTATCTCATCATTTATAAAAAAAGAAACGGAACTAATTATGAAGGGAAAGTATGGGGAAGATTATAAAACTTTACTACAGGAAATTTCTCAAAAAAAGATGAAATGTTTACCCGAATATTGTCTAATTAAAGAAAAAGGTCCGGATCATAAAAAAATATTTTGTATTGAGGTAAGACTAAAGAAAATCACCTATGGAACCGGAACTGGTGAGAATAAAAAAGAGGCAGAACAGGATGCCGCACAAGATACTTTAAAAAAGTTAAAAGCAATAAAATGAGGTAAAAGAGTGTTTTTAAAAGAACTTGAAATATATGGATTTAAATCATTTGGAAAAAAAATTAAATTATCATTTAATTCTGGCATAACCGCAATAGTCGGTCCAAATGGTTGCGGCAAGAGCAATATTACCGATGCAGTCAGGTGGGTATTGGGTGAACAGAATATCAGGTCATTACGGGGAAAACAGCTAACAGATATTATTTTTTCAGGAAATCACAAAGAAAAACCTTTAAACTTAGCGGAAGTTTCGTTAACTGTCAATAATTATGAGAAGGTTCTCCCGTTAGATTGGGAAGAAATAAATATTAAAAGAAGAATTTATCGTTCCGGAGAGACCGAAAGTTTTATTAATGGAATCCCTTGTAAATTGAAAGAGATTCAAGAATTATTTATGAATACAGGATTGAGTAAAAATACCTATTCCATCATTGCTCAGGGCGAAGTAGATCTTATTTTAAGTGCAAAACCACCTGAAAGACGTTATTTATTTGAAGAAGCTGCCTCTATTTCTAAATATAGACATGAAAAGAAAAAAACTTTAGATAAAATAGAGGAAATCAATAATAATTTAGATAAGATTGAAAATATAATTTCTGAAATAAAAAATCAATTATTAATTTTGGAAGAAGAAGCAAAACATCTAAATAGTTATAAAATATGTCAAGAAGAGATTAAAAATTTGGAATTATTTTTAATCTATCAAAAATATAATTTAAGCAGAACAAATTTATCTAAAATAAAAAGAAATTTAGAACAATACGAAAAAGAAAAAAACAAGATTATAAAAAAAATTAAAGAAGAAGAAACAGCGAGTAACTCATTAAATATAGAGTTAGATAATTCAAGTAAAGAACAAGAGAAATATAAATATGATAATTACGAACTGGATAATAGAAAAAAATTAATTCAGAGCGAATTAAATTTAATGTTACAAAAGAAGAGTGATGTTGAAAAAAGGCTGTATGATTTAAATAAAGAAGCTGAAAATATTACTCAAAAAATAGTTATTGGTGAACAAAATAAGAAAGAAGCAAGTTTGAATATTTTGGAGGTAAACAATAAAATAGAAAGTTTTAATAAAAAACTTATTTATTTAAATAAAGATACTAATAATATTTCTAGACTTGCCGATTCGCTTAATATTTTAGAGATTAATTCGAGAAAGGTATTAAAAATAATTTCGGAAAAGGAATTGTTTTTAAAGGAAGCAAAAATAAGATATAGTACTACCTTAAATATCATAAATATGAATTTAGAAAAAATTAGAAAAAAAAGGATATTACTTGAAAATCAATTAGAAAATATGGTGACAAAAGAGAGTGATTATCAAAGAATCGTAAGGGAAAACAGAAAAATCGAAGATGAACCACATCTCAAATCAAATGAAGAGAAAATAAAAGAGATTGAAAATATCTTAAAAAAATTACAGGCAGAAGTGGAAAAAGATAGACATGTAATTAGCTTAAAAGAAGAAAGGAAAAATATTTTAAGGAAATCAATTGAGACTAACAGGAAGAAAAACGAACAAAAGATAGAGGTATTTTACTCCAAATACTGCCAAAAATATCCAGATGACCTTTGTGAAAAAATCATAAAATTCATTGATAATATTCCTTCAAAATATGAGAAAATTATGAGGATTGCTTTAAGAGAAAGTTTTAACTCAATTGTAGTGAGCGATATTTCATATGCTTTAAATATAATTAATTCCTTATCGGAAAACGAATTAGAAAAAATAAAGATAATCCCTCTGGATTTAATCAAAAATATAAAAACACTTCCTGATAACCAGGGTGAAATTCAAAACCATAATATTTGTGGATTTGCCCACGAATTGATAAATTACTCCCAAAAATATCAGAATTTATTTAAAGTTTTGTTGGGCAATGTATTAATAGTTGAAGATATAAAAACTGCCCTTGATATTTCTAATGAGTACTTAGGTAAATATAAAATTATTTCACTAGATGGGATGGTAATAAATATGGACGGCTCCGTAGATATTTATTCAACCTCAACAAATTCAGAGAATTCTCAAGAGAGTTTTTATTATGTAGAAAAAGAGATTGAAAAATTAGAAAAAGATATAAAAACTTTAAAAATTAAAGTTGAAAGAAATAATGATTTTATAAAAATAAATAACAATATTTATAATTCTCTATGGAAAGAAAACCAGGATATAAAAAGATTATTACGAGAGAACGAAAAAAACGTAACTGACAGTATAAATAATTTGAACAGGGCAACAGTTTCGGTTAATGAACTAAGAGATGGCTTAAAAAATCTTTTAATTGAAGAAAATAGTATTTTGGAGGAGAGAAAAAATATTTCTGGGAAATTGCGTATTTTGGAAAAATATTGCAACACTCTTTCTGAATATAACAAAAATATTAGTCATTCTATAAAAATAATTAATCAAATTGCTACAAGAGGGAACAACCGTATAAACAATCTTTCCAGAGACATAAATAACCTAAAAAATATTATTCTAATAAATAAAGAAAAACTGATTAGTATAAAAGAGAAGGCTGAAAATATTTCTCAATACAAAGATGAGCATTCAGTCGATTTAAACGAAAAAAGAAGTACTGTAAAAGAATATAATGAAAAACTTGCTGATATATTAAAAAAGATAAATGAATATAAAATTCAAATAAACAGGTTGAACAAAGAAAATCCTTCTGTTTTCAAGAAAGCAGAGGAGATAGGAGAGATTATTCAAAGGAAATCCAATCTCTTAAAAAATTTACAGCAGGATAAGATAAACCAACAAAAAACGTACGAATCAATCAAAGACAAACAACATAGAGAAGAAATATTAGAGGTTCAAGATCGGGAAAAACAGGTTAACATTGAGGAAGAAGTAAATAAAAATTATAACTTATCGCTGGAAAAATTAGAATTATACAAAAACATATCCGGTTCACAGAAAGAAGCTAACCAAAGGATAGACATTTTAAGAGACAACATTTTAAAAGTGGGACAGATAAACTTTGAGGCAGAAAATAGATACCACAATCAGTTACAGCGCTGTAATTCTCTATGCGAAAAATACGACGAGATATGTAAGGCAAAAAAAATTATGGAAATAACAATTTCAGAAATTGACCGAATTGCCATAGAAAGATTTAAAAAAACATTTAATCAGGTAAAAACCTACTTTAATGATATATTTAAACAAATATTTTCCGGTGGGGAAGGGAGATTAATTATTGAATCTGAAGAAGATATATTAAACTCCGGAATAGATATAATTGCCCGTCCTCCCGGAAAGAAAACGCAAAATATTGAATTGTTATCCTCCGGTGAAAAAGCCTTAACTGCTATAGCACTTTTAATGGCCTTGTGGAAAGCAAATCCCAGCCCTTTTTGTCTTTTTGATGAAATAGATACATCTTTAGATGAAGTAAATGCTGAAAAACTTACCCACATATTAAAGGGGGAAGATTTAAATCAGACGCAATTGGTTCTTATTACCCATCAAAAAACAACGATGGAAGCAGCAGATACATTATATGGTATAACCATGGAAGAATCAGGTATCTCAAAATTAGTTTCGGTAAAATTTGAAAAATAAGTCAAAATGGATAATAAAAATCATGAATATAAAAAATATATTTTCCCAATTTAAAGAAGGGCTATATAAAACGAGGAAAGAATTTGCTAATAAATTAGGATTTTTATTTAGTAATTCCAAAGATAAATCAGATTTTTTAGAAAAATTAGAAGAGTTATTAATATTATCTGACTTAGGAACCTCCGCTACTGCAGAGATAATGAATGAATTTCAGCAGATTAATTTTAGAGAATATAAGGAAAATAACTTTATATTTTTCAAAGAAAAATTAAAGGTTATCCTGATAGATATCTTAAATTCAACTGCACCCGATATTAAGATTAATGAAAATAGATTAAATATAATCATGCTGGTAGGGGTAAATGGTTCAGGAAAAACTTCAATAGCGGGTAAGATTGCTTATCGTTTAAAAAATATAAATAATGATATAATTATGGTTCCTGCCGATACCTTTAGAGCAGCAGCAGTACAGCAACTTAAGATTTTAGCTTGTAAGGTAGGAGCAGAAATGATAAATACCAAAGAAGGTGCTGACCCGGCTTCGGTCGTATATGATGGGATCAGTGCAGCTCGAGCCCGGAAAAAGAATATAGTCATAATCGATACTGCCGGAAGACTTCATACTAAGGTAAATTTAATGAGTGAATTAGAAAAGATAAAAAGAGTAATCCAAAAAGAGGCTAATGATTGCTCATTAGAGATATTACAAACCATTGATGCTACCATGGGCCAGAATGCTATAGCTCAAGCAGAATTTTTTAACAAATCTTTAGGAGTTACCGGAATTGCACTTACTAAAATGGATGGAACAGCCAAGGGGGGAATAGTAATCGCTATAAAAAAAGAGTTAGATATCCCGGTTAAATTAATTAGCTGTGGAGAAAAATTAAATAATTTATATGATTTTAAAGCTGAAAAATTTGTTGAAGCTCTTCTTGATTGACACTAAAGATAATTTTCTATATACTTATAAAGGTATTTTTTCGGAATTGAAAATTAATAGATAAACTGAAGTTAAGAGGAGTTATTTTTTTATGTTTGCCAGCCTTACTGATAAATTTCAGACAATATTTAAAAAGATAAAAAACAAGGGAAAATTAAATGAAAATGATATAAAAAATTGTCTTCATGAAATTCGCATAGCCCTTTTAGAAGCAGATGTAAATTACAAAGTGGTAAAAGAATTTATAGATAGTTTACATGATAAAGTACAAGAGGAAAAGATTTCCGAAAGCCTATCACCTTCTCAACAAATTATAAAGATTGTAAATGGGGAGATAACTTTAACATTAGGGTGCAAACAAAATGACCTTAGTATCAGTCCTGCCCCTCCTACTATTATAATGTTAGTGGGATTGCAGGGAACCGGTAAAACAACAACAGCCGTAAAATTAGCTAATTACTTTAGAAAAAAAGGGCATCTACCGCTTTTAATAGCAACAGATATATACAGACCGGCAGCTATCGAACAACTTCAGGTATTAGGTGAAAAATCAAATTTACCGGTTTTTTCCATGGGTAAAAACGAAAGTGCAGTAAATATTGTTAAAGCTGCCATAAAATATTCATCTAAAAAAAATAACGATATGTTAATTATTGACACTGCCGGAAGATTACATATAGATGATAAACTAATGAATGAATTACAAGAGATTAATGAAAATATTCCTCTTCAGGAAAAATTATTGATAGTAGATGCTATGGCCGGGCAGGATGCGGTAAATTCAGCTAAAGTGTTTTGTGATAAAATAAAAGTAAGCGGAATTATTCTAACCAAATTGGATGGTGACACTCGGGGGGGAGTGGCTTTATCCTTGAAAAAGGTTTTAGGAGTACCTATTAAGTTTATAGGTATAGGCGAAAAGGTTGATAACTTTGAACCTTTTCATCCAGAAAGAATGGCTTCTCGGATATTGGGTATGGGTGATGTCTTGACACTAATAGAAAAAGTTGAAACTGCTTACAGTAAAGATGAATTAGAAAAATTAGACAAAAAGATGAAGGACCATAATTTTGATTTAAATGATTTTTATTTGCAGCTAAAAAAAATGAAAAATATTGGTTCAGTAGATCAGATTATGGATATGGTTCCAGGATTTAATAATTTAAAAAATAGAATAGATGTTGCAAAATTAGGAGATAGAGAGGGTGAACTAAAGAAAATTGAAGCTATTATAAGTTCTATGACTGTTGAAGAAAGGGAAAATCCTTCTATAATTAACGGAAGCAGAAGGAAAAGAATATCCAGGGGGAGCGGAACACAGCTTTCTGATATAAATAGATTGCTCAAACAATTTTATCAGATAAAAGAAATGTTTAAAAAGGGACCAAAACTAAAAAACTTTTCTTTTAATTAAATTAGTCTTTAAATATCTAACGGGTAATTTGTAGGGGCACGATGTATCGCGCCCCTACAATAGTTAAAGTTAAAAGAGAATAGAAAGATATATAAAAAATACAGAAAAATAAAAAAATGTAAATAACAGAATGGAGGCAAAATCAATGTCAGTTAAAATTAAACTTAGAAGAGAAGGTGGCAAGAAAAAACCTTTTTACAAAGTAGTGGTAATCGATTCGAGGAGAGCTTGTAATGCTAAATTTATAGAGCAATTAGGATATTATCAACCACTTTCTGATCCTTATGTTCTTAAGATTGACCAGGAGGCAAGTTTAAAATGGATCGGAAAGGGTGCTCAACTTTCAACAACGGTAAAAGATTTATTTAAGAAAGAAGGAATATTGAAAAAATAGATAAGACCTAAGGAGATTATTTTGAGAGAACTTATTGAATTAATTATAAAAGGGATAGTAGACAATCCAAACCAAGTAGAGATAAATGAAATTATTGGTGAAAAATCATCGATATTTGAAATAAAGGTTGATCCTAAAGACATAGGTAAGGTAATAGGAAAGCAAGGCAGAAATATAAAGTCAATAAGAACTATAGTGAATGCTGCAGCGCAGAAGGATGATAAGCGAGTGGTTATCGAAATTATCGATTAAAATTAGCCGTTAGTGTATTAGTCGTTAGTGAATAAGGAGAAATTTTATTGAATCAAGAATTTATTATAATTGGTAAAGTGGTTTCTACCCAGGGCAATAAAGGTGAAGTTAACGTTTTGCCCCTTACCGATTCAATTGACAGATTTAAAAATTTAGCCACCGTTTTTTTAAGAAATAAAAATTGCCAAGCAATATTAAATATAGAGAAAATAAGAACAAAAAAAGATACGGTTATTTTAAAATTAAAGGAAATAGAAAACATCAAAGAAGCCAAAACGATAGTAGGGTCTTTTCTTGAAATTGAAAGAAAAAATGCTGTAAAACTACCAAAAGACACTTATTTTATCTTTGAGATAATTGGCCTTGAAGTATATACCGAAAATAATGTTTTTCTGGGAAAAGTAGAAAATGTAATAAGCACGGGAAGTAATGATGTATATATAGTTAAAGGAAAAAATAAAAAAGAATTGTTTGTCCCGGCTATTCGTGAAGTTGTAAAGAATGTCAGTTTAGAAAAAAAACGAATTACCATAAGCATGGTAGATGGATTAATATGATAAATGATTGTTTAGAAATTAATATATTAACTATTTTCCCCAATATGTTTAAAGGCCCTTTTTCCGAAAGCATATTAAATAAGGCTCAAGAAAAAGGATTGATCAAAATAAATCTAATTGACCTTAGGGATTTTACTCTGGACAAACATAAGACTGTAGATGATTACTCTTATGGCGGAGGGCCTGGTATGCTTTTAAAGCCTCAACCAATTTGGGATGCTGTAGAGGTGATAAAAAAAAACAAATCTCCATTATCTTTAAAAATTATAATCACTTCTGCACAGGGGAAGATTTTTAACCAGGGGATGGCTAAAGATTTGTCGAAAGAAAATAGATTATTAATCATTTGCGGTCGATATGAGGGCATAGATGAACGGATACCTCAGCTTCTCGATGCAGAGGAAATATCAATCGGCAACTTTGTAGTTAGCGGAGGAGAATTACCAGCTATGTTAATGGTAGATGCAATTTCGAGAATGATTCCCCGAGTTTTAGGAAAAGAAGAATCTATGGTCAATGATTCATTTTATAACGAGTATCTTGATTTTCCTCATTATACCAGACCGGATGATTTTAAAGGTCTTAAAGTTCCGGATATATTACTTTCGGGCAATCATAAAGAAATCGAAGAATGGAGAAGGAAACACTCTCTATTAAGAACTTTGATTAGAAGGCCTGAAATTTTTGTAAATAAAAAATTGTCTAAAAGAGAGTTAACTTTTCTTAAAGAATTAGAAAAGTGCTTTAAGCAAGATTATGGTAAAAAGGAAAAAAATACAGAGAATAAAAATATAAAAAAATGATGTGGCCTAGGACGTGAAGAGAGCGTATAGTAAATAATTAGAAAATGTTATTTAAAAAATATTTAGGAAGGATGATTTTTATGGTAGATTACATTAAACAATTAGAAGAAGAACAGTCTAAAAAAGAGAATAGCGAATTTGCACCTGGTGATACAGTGGAAGTACATCAAAAAATTATTGAAGGCGCCAGAGAGCGAGTACAAGTTTTTACAGGAGTAGTCATAGCTAAAAAGCATGGTGGAAGTAAAGAAACATTTACAGTAAGAAAAATTTCCAAAGGTGTTGGGGTAGAAAAAGTATTTCAATTACATTCACCGAATATTGTAAAAATAGTATCTGTAAAAAAAGGGAAAACGCGAAGAGCAAAATTATATTACTTAAGAGATAGGATTGGGAAAACCAGTAAAGTTAAAGAAAAAAGATAATTAAATGGATCCTGAGGTAAAAGATAGGAAAACAAAAATAACAAAAACAATAATTTGTAGTTATCGGAGAAAAATTGAAAGATTATATGCAGAAAGATTAAGAATTTATAATCTCTATAACTATGAAAATCAACTAAAACTTGAAGGGTACTCTTTGATTGCCGGGATAGATGAGGTAGGCAGGGGTTCATTGTCCGGGCCAGTAGTGGCTGCCGCAGTAATTTTGCCCTGCCGATTGTTTATTCCCTATATTAAAGATTCTAAAAAGTTAAGTTCACAAAAAAGAACAGAATTGTATTGTTCTATCTTAAGTAAAGCAAAAGACGTGGGAATTGGTGTTGTAGAAGCTAAAATTATTGATAGAATAAATATCGCTCAGGCTTCTTTTTTGGCAATGAAAAAAGCTATTTTAGATTTAAAAGAATTACCTGATTATTTATTAGTGGACGGCTTTAAAATTCCTCACCTAAATATTTTCCAGATACCATTAATTAAAGGTGAAGACAGAAGTATATCGATTGCTGCTGCCTCTATAGTTGCTAAAGTCTATAGAGATAATATTATGATTCAATATGACCAAAAATATCCACAGTACCTTTTCAAAAAAAATAAAGGTTATGGAACAAAAGAACATCTTAAAGCACTACTTAAGTATGGCCCATCAGAAATACATAGAAAAAGCTATAAAAGAGTAATGATGTAGCTGACTTAAAATAAGAAATTAGTCATTAGTGAATAGCCTTTAGCAAATAAATACATTAATAATTAATAATTATAGGTTTCAAGTTGCCAGTTTATAGAAAAATCAAAGCGCGTAGAGGTTGTATTATTATATTCCCTTGTACCAGACTGTAGACTGACAACTAAAAGTTGTATTTAAAATCAACGATTAATCAAATAATACAAAGATAGATGATTATTACAGATGGATAATATAGGGAAATTTGGAGAAGATATAGCTTCTAAATATTTAGAAGAAAAAGGTTACAAAATTAAAGAGAGAAATTATCGTACCTTCTTGGGAGAAATAGATATTATCAGTGAATATAAGGGAAATATTATCTTTGTGGAAGTAAAAACCAGGCGTTCTGATAAGTTTGGATATCCTGAAGAAGCAATAAACTTTAATAAACAACGAAAAATAATTAAAAACGCTTTATGTTATTTAGCTAAATATAATCTTTGGGAGAAAAATTATTGTTTCGATGTAATATTGGTCAGCATCTCTAACCATAAAGATGTAAAAAGGTTAAAACATATCAAGAATGCTTTTTATCTTGATAGCAACCAAGCCTTTTAATTTAATTATTAAGTAAGTATCGAGTATATAGCAAGATAGTGTACAGCGTAGAGAGTTTAGCGTGTACAATTGGGATGAATTAAAAGATACAGAATCTTTATTCCCTCTCCCCTTAGAAGATTAGGGTTAGGATGAAACAAACGTAATACACAATACTAATGACTATTCACTAAAAAAGTAGGTGTTTTTTTGTTATCCAAATTATATAGTGCGGCTATATTCGGAGTTGAAGCTTTTATGGTAGAAATCGAAGTTGATATTCATCCAGGATTGCCTTCGTTCAATATCGTAGGATTGCCCGATACGGCTGTTCAGGAATCCCGAGAAAGAGTTAGAGCCGCCATAAAAAATACTGAATTCGAATTTCCTATGCAGAGAATTACGGTAAATCTTGCTCCAGCGGACATTAAAAAAGAAGGTCCTATTTTTGACCTATCTATCGCTCTGGCAATTTTAGTTGCCAGTAAGCAAGTTAAGCCAGATCAATTAAATGAATATCTAATTATGGGTGAATTATCTTTAGATGGAAGTATAAAACCGGTAAATGGTGTGCTTCCCATTGCTTTGATGGCAAAAAAAATAGGTAAAAAAAAATTGCTTATTCCTCAAGCAAACGCTAAGGAAGCAGGGATAATTAAAGAATTAAAAGTATTTCCTGTTAATTCACTTTACCAAGTAATTGATTTTTTAAATAAAAAAATATCCATTGAACCGGTATTCATAGATTTAGAAGATATTTTTCGACTAAGCGAAAACAGTCTAATAGATTTTTCTGAGGTTAAAGGACAGGAACACGCTAAAAGAGCCTTCGAAGTAGCGGCAGCTGGAAGTCACAATGTTATAATGATTGGTCCGCCAGGTTCCGGAAAAACCATGCTGGCACGCAGGCTTCCAACCATCCTTCCTTCTTTGACCCTGGAAGAATCTATAGAAATTACTAAATTATATAGTATTGCCAATTTACTTCCACCGGATACCCCTTTGGTTACGGAGAGACCGTTCAGAGCTCCGCATCATACTATAAGTAATGTTGGATTAATCGGAGGAGGCAAGACGCCCAAACCAGGAGAAATTAGCTTGGCCCATAATGGTGTACTATTTTTAGACGAATTACCGGAATTTTCCCGAAGTGCTTTAGAATCTCTACGTCAACCCCTGGAAGACGGGATAGTCACCATTTCACGCTCTCTTAGCTCTGTTAGTTATACTTCTTCTTTTATGTTGATATCTTCCCTAAATCCCTGTCCTTGCGGCTTTTACGGTGATCCGGTTAAGGTTTGCACTTGTAGTTCGTCTCAAATTGTTAAATATCGTTCAAAAATATCGGGACCGTTATTAGATCGAATTGACATTCATATTGAAGTCCCCCGGATAAATTGTCGAGAAGTCATGGAGAAGGATTTTGAAGAAAACTCTTTTACCATAAGAGAAAGAGTGGAAAGAGCAAGAAAAATACAAAGAGAAAGATATTGTGAAGACAGTATTTTTTGTAATGCTCGAATGACCAAAAAACAGATTAAAGAATATTGTAATATTGATGACAATGCTAAAAATTTACTTTACAAGGCAATGGAAAAGTTAAATTTAAGTACTCGAGCTTATGACCGTATATTAAAAGTAGCCCGAACCATAGCTGATTTAGAACAATCAAAGAAGATAGAAATTTCTCATTTATCTGAATCCATTCAATATAGAAGCCTTGATCGTAAATTATGGCTGTATTAATTATGACCAAAGTTTTTAAAATACACAATTATTTATATAAATAGGTGGTGTTATAATTATGATAAAAAAATTGGCTCCCTCAATCTTGGATGTAGATTTTGCCCATTTGGAAAGAGAAATAAAAAAGATAGAAAACGGAGGGGCAGATTTACTTCACTTAGACATTATGGATGGAAATTTTGTACCGAATATTTCCTTTGGTCCCAGGATAGTAGAATCAATTAAAAGTATAACCTCTCTTCCCTTAGAAGTTCATCTGATGGTAGAAAAACCGGAGAATCACATTAAATCATTTGTTGATGCGGGTGGAGATATTATAATTGTACATTACGAAACTTCTAAACACCTTGACAGACTTATCCAAACTATTAATGAGTCTAATGTAAAATCCGGTATTGCTCTAAATCCGGCAACTACTCTAAGTGTTATTGAGTATTTAATTAATAAGATAGACATATTATTATTAATGACAGTTAATCCGGGTTTTGGCGGGCAGAAATTTATCCCGGAGATGATTACTAAAATAGAAAAGGCGAGAAAAATAATAGATAATCAAAAAAAATCAATAAGCTTGGCAGTTGATGGCGGAATAAATTTAGATAATATTTATCAGGTGGTTAAAGCCGGAGCAGAAATAATTGTGGTTGGTCAAATCATATCTAAAAGCTCAAATCCTGAAATGACCATAAAGAAAATAAAAAACATTTTAAAATAGGAAAATAAAATTAAAAAATGGGAGTGTTTGCCTTGAGAAAACCTATTGTTGCTATTATCGGAAGGATAAATGTAGGGAAATCGACCCTATTTAATAGAATCACCAAGAAAAGAACCGCTATTGTGGAAAACGAACCTGGAATTACCAGAGATAGGATATATGCAGAATGTAAATGGAAAGGAAAGCAATTTGTTCTGGTAGATACCGGAGGCGTGGATTTTATAAAAAAAGAAGAAATGCAAAAAAAAATAACTGTTCAGACTAAATTGGCTATTGAAGAGGCAGACTTAATTATATTATTGGTCGATGTCAAAGAGGGAATAAATCCGGATGATTTTAAGGTGGCTAAAGCGATTAGAGAAAAAAATAAAACAAGCATCCTGGTAGCCAACAAGGGAGATGTAAAGGGAAGTGAATTAAAATTATATGAGTTTTACGAATTAGGATTCGGAGATCCCTATATTATTTCGGCAGAACACGGACTTAATGTTGATGATTTATTAGATAGAATAGTATCCTGTATTCCAGAAGTAGGAACAGAACCGGAAGAAGAAGAGGACATTATAAAAATATCAATTATTGGGAAACCCAATGTAGGAAAATCAAGTTTATTAAATCGTATTTTAGGGGAAGATAGAATTATAGTCAGCGAACATCCCGGCACCACCAGAGATGCTATTGAAATAATT
The DNA here is from genome assembly GCA_038203565.1 of Atribacterota bacterium. GTDB lineage: Bacteria > Atribacterota > Phoenicimicrobiia > Phoenicimicrobiales > Phoenicimicrobiaceae > Sediminicultor. The sequence continues at coordinate 76,167 of JBBRDV010000001.1, read as the reverse complement.
TTTAAACATGATTTACTAAAATTAATATTTATCGATACCGCAGGCTTGAGAGGTAAGGCGAAACCGAAAGAAGATGTTGAATATTACAGTACATTAAGAACTTTTGAAGCGGTGCATAATTCAGATATAGTGTTATTGATATTGGACGCTACCCAGGGAGTAAGCATGCAAGATAAAAAAATGGCAAATTACATCCAAGATGAAAGAAAAGCCTGCATTATAATATTGAATAAATTTGATTTAATTAAAGATAATATAGATAGAAAATTATTTATTGATGAGATAAGATATGAATTGTCTTTTATGAAAAACTCTCCCGTGATAATGACTTCTGCCATAACAGGTTATAATATTGATAAAATTATTTCAAAAATTAAAGAAGTTGCCTTACAATACAGTAAAAAAATTCCCACTTCGGCAATAAATGCTTTTATAAGAGAAGTTATTTCTAAAAATCCTCCAAAATATGTAGTGGGAAATACCCTAAAAATTAAATACGCTACTCAAACAGGGATAAAACCACCTACATTTCTATTATTTGTAAACAATCCTAAATTAATGTATACCTCTTATCATAAATATTTAGAAAATAAATTTTATGAAACTTTTGGTTTTGAAGGCTCACCTGTAGTTATCAATTTAGCGAGAAAAAGTGAGGAGAGGGAAACAGTATGAAGATTGTTTTAATAATTATAAGTTGTTATCTTTTGGGTTCCATACCTTTTGGCTATATTGTTGGTAAACTGTTTAAGAAAGTAGATATAAGAGAACTCGGAAGCGGAAATATAGGTGCAACCAATGCTCTTAGGATATTGGGACCTCTATTAGCTTCTTTTGTAGTAATTGGCGATATTGGCAAAGGTATTTTTTCTATCTATTTAGTACAATATTTTAATATTGATAATTTATTAATATTAACTATTGCAGGGTTAGCAGTAATATGTGGTCATGACTGGTCTTTATTTCTCGGGTTTAAGGGCGGTAAAGGTATAGCTACTACCTTTGGAGTTGTATTTGCTCTCAATCCAACGATATCAATTTTAGCAGTAATAGTCTGGGTGATTGTTATAATAATAACAAGATACGCCTCTTTATCATCTATTTTCGCTGTAATTTCTATTTTTATTTTTACAATATTATTTAAACAACCTTATGAATATGTTATATTCAGTGCGATAATTATGATTCTCGGTATTTTTAAACATAAAGATAATATTGAAAAATTAAAATCAAAGAAAGAAAGAAAAATCGGAGAAAAGATCAAAATGGAAAAATAAAAATAGTCGCTCGTGAATAAAACTAGCGTAGAGCGTATAGCGTTTACACGCGATACTCGATACGCAATACGTGCTACGAATTAAAGATAGAGGGAATATGTTCAAAGTCATAATCAGTGATGTACGAAATAATGAAATATCTGAAATAATAAAAAATGTTTTTGAGATATTTGGGGTAAAAGATAAAGTAAAAGATAAAAAAGTTTTAGTAAAGCCAAATCTCTTAGGACCATTTCCTCCGGAGAGAGGGGTAACTACCGATCCAAGAATAATATCTGCAATTGTTAAGGAATTAAAAAAGTATAGCCCCAAAGCAATAATAGTGGGAGATAACTCCGGTAGTATTCACTTCGACCCTTTTAAAATAGCAAAAATTACCGGAATATTAGATGCTTCTGATGGTTGTTATAGTAATATTGCCAGGGAAATAGTAGAAGTAAAGATAGAATCAGAATTTATTGAAGAATTATTTATTTCCAAGATAGTTAAAGAGGCAGATTATGTCATTAATGTTCCAAAATTCAAAACCCACAGTTTAACTACTATTACCGGTGCCATAAAAAATATGTTCGGTATCATTCCGGGAGGGAAGAAGGCAAAATTACATACTCTTACTAGATCTGTTAAAGAATTTGCTGAATTATTAGTAGATATCTATCAAATAAGAGTACCTGATTTAAATATTATGGATGCTATAATCGGTATGGAAGGTGCTGGACCTACTAATGGGAAAACACGAGTTATAAATAAAATAATAAGCAGTGATAATGGTATTTCTCTTGATTCAATTATGGCTGCCATGATGGGACTTAAGCCTGATACCATTGAGTTATTGCAAGTTGCCAAAGAAAGAAATTTAGGGGAGACAAATATCTCCAATATAATGATTGATGGAGAATTAGAAGTAATTTCGGGGTTTAAAACACCAAATAATGGTATTTTGCAAAGAATGAGAAGAACAGCGATCCCTCATGTATTTAATTTTGCGTCGGTTAAGCCGATAGTAAATCATAATAAATGTAAAATATGTAAAAATTGCATTGAAGTTTGTCCTGTTTCGGCAATGAATTTAACCAATAAATTTCCTGAAGCGGATAGAAAGAAATGCATTTCTTGCTTTTGTTGTGATGAACATTGTTCTTATGGTGCAATAATATTACCTTCCTGGCCACAGGATTTATATAATCGGTTAAAAGGAAAATAGAAAAATAACAAAAAAAATTTACAAGGAATAAAAAATGACTAAATATTTAGTGATAGTTGAATCACCGACTAAAGAAAAAACCTTAAAAAAGATATTAGGTGATGATTATATTATTAAATCGAGCAAAGGGCATTTAATTGATTTACCTAAAACAAAATTAGGAATATCTATTGAAAATAACTTTCAGCCAGAATATGTGGTTATTCCTAAACAAAGAAGGGTATTAAAAGAATTAGAAGAAAGCACTAAAGGTAAAGAGAAAGTATTTTTAGCTACTGATCCGGACAGGGAAGGTGAAGCCATTGCCTGGCATATTGCTCAAAAATTAAAAATTAAAAATGATAACAACAGAGTTAGTTTTAATGAAATAACCGAAAGAGCTGTATCCCAGGCCTTTAAAAATCCGAGAGAGATTAACCTTAATATGGTAGATTCACAAAAGGCCAGGAGATTATTAGATAGATTGGTGGGTTATAAGGTTAGTCCATTATTATGGGAAAAAATTGGCAAAAAATTAAGTGCAGGAAGAGTACAATCTGTAACCTTACTTTTAATATGTGAAAGAGAAGAAGAAATAGCTAAATTTAAAATAGAAGGATATTGGACAATAAACGCCTTGCTTAAAAAAATTGAAGATGAAAAGGCAGAACCTTTTGAGGCAAAACTTTTTTCGGTAGACTCTAAAAAAGCGACTATTAATACTGAAAAAGAAGCAACTAATATCTGTAAAGAAGTAAAAAATCAGGATATATATGTTAAAAATATTAACAAAAAGAAGGAATTCAAAAATCCACAACCACCATTTACTACCAGCACTTTACAACAAGAAGGGTTTAATAGATTATATTTTCCTATCAAAATAACTATGTTAATAGCTCAGCAGTTGTACGAAGGTATTAACTTGGGTGACAAAGGAAATATCGGTTTAATTACCTATATGCGTACCGACTCAGTAAGGGTATCCAACGAGGCAAAGAGTGAAGCGAAAAAATATATTGAAGAGCATTACGGCAAAGAATTTGCCAAATCATTACAAAGCTCAGGGAAAGAGAAAGATAAAATAAAAAATGTAAATATTCAAGATGCTCATGAATCTATTAGACCTACAGATGTATTTAATCACCCGGAATTGATTAAAAAATATCTAACTAAAGATCAATATAAATTGTATCATTTAATCTGGCAAAGATTTATGGCAAGCAGGATGAAGGCGGCCTATCTGGAAAAGATTACTATAGATATAGAATCAGGAAAATATATCTTTAGGACTTCCGGTTCTAAGATATTGTTTAAGGGATATATGATTCTATCTGGTGAAAACGATCAATATTTAGATAAAATCCCTGACCTTAAAGAAGAAGATAAACTTAAGTTACTAAAAATAGAAGCAAATCAATCTTTTACCAAACCTCCACCCAGATACACAGAAGCCAGCTTGGTAAAAAGATTAGAAAAAGAGGGGATAGGCAGGCCTAGCACCTACGTACCTACTATAGGGACTTTACAATACCGAACCTATGTGGAAAAAGTAGATAAAAAATTCATACCCACAGAATTGGGAATAGCGGTAAATTCTTTTTTAGTTCAATATTTTCCCGATATTGTAAATGTTGCTTTTACTGCAAAAATGGAAAAACAGCTCGATGAAATTGAATCTGATAAAAAACAATGGGAAAATGTTTTAGATGAATTTTACAAGGCATTTTCCAATGATTTGGAAAAAGGGAGTCAGGCGCAAAAAATTGAAATGCCAAAGGTATTCAGCGATGAAATATGTGAGAAATGTGGCAGTAAGATGTTGATAAAAAGTGGGCGTTTTGGTAAATTTTTAGCTTGCTCAAGCTTCCCTCATTGTAAAATCACCAAGCCTTTTTTAGATAAAATTGGCGTATCTTGCCCGGTAGAAGGATGCTCGGGAGAGATTATTAGAAAAAAAACTAAAAAAGGAAGAACATTCTACGGATGTAGTAATTATCCGAAATGCTCTTTTGTGACCTGGAATAAGCCGGTTGATAAAAAGTGCCCCCAATGTAATCATATCCTGGTAACAAGGAAAGATAAAAAAAACGGTTTTTATTTTAAATGTAGTAATTCCGCTTGTAACTATAAGGATGTTATTAAAGAGAATAAAAAATAACAGCAGATAACAGCAAACAGGTAAATAGCAATTTATTATAAAGTAAAAAAATTAGCTCCTCAAAAAAATAAAAAAAGGAGGGGTTTTTAAATTTGAAGGAACACATAAATTCGTATATTCTTTTTCTACAGAATGAAAAAAATTATTCCAATAATACTATTATTTCCTACAAAAATGATTTATTACAATTGTTAAATTATTTAGAGGATTGTAAAATATCAAAGAGAAATAATATACAATATATCGACCGTAGTATTATGCGAAAATATATTATATATTTAAAGAAGTGTGATTATTCAACAAGAAGCATTTGCAGAAAAATATCTACAATCCGTTCTTTCTTTAAATTTATATTAAGAGAAGGCATAGTAAAAATTAATCCGACTATCAATTTACTAACACCTAAGATAAACAAGAAGTTACCTTGTTTTTTATACTTACAAGAAGTTAATAAACTTATCGAAACGCCGCCTGGGAATACAATACTTGGAATTAGAGACAGGGCAATCCTTGAACTGCTTTATGGCACCGGGATGAGGGTTGGAGAACTCGTGAATTTAAATGTTCCCGATATAGACCTGTATGAAAAAACTGTTAGAGTATTTGGAAAGGGTTCAAAGGAAAGAATTCTTCCTTTAGGCAATCCCAGTATAAAAGCAATACAAGAATATATAACCAGCAGAAATTTGTTTATAAAAAATATACCTATAATTAAAATTGACCTAAATGCATTTTTATTAAATCGTTTTGGAGGAAGACTTTCAGCAAGAAGCATACGTAGAATTATTATCAAATATATGAAAATAGCTGGTTTAAATAAAAAGGTAAGTCCACACGTTTTAAGGCATTCATTCGCTACACATCTTTTAGGGGGTGGGGCGGACTTACGTTCTGTTCAGGAACTTTTAGGGCATGAGAGTTTATCTACTACTCAAATATACACTCATATTACTAAAGAAAGATTAAAAATAATTTATAAAAAATCTCATCCCAGGCCTTAATGTTAAAGATTTAAAAGGAGATGAAATAAAAAATGTTTAAAGGAACTACAATTTTAGCGATAAAACATAAAGGCGAAGTCGCTATTTCTGGTGATGGCCAGATAAGTATGGGAAATACTATTATGAAGAATAATACTAAAAAGATTCGAAAACTTTATGATGATAAAATTCTTACCGGATTTGCCGGAGCGAGCGCAGATGCCATGACTCTATTTGAAAAATTTGAAAATAAAATAGAAGAACTTCATGGAAATTTACCTAAAGCAGTTATTTCTTTAGCTAAAGAGTGGCGAACTGATAAAATACTAAGAAAATTAGAGGCGATATTAATTGTTGCGGACAAAGAGCATATATTTATAGTTTCCGGGACTGGTGATATAATAGAACCGGATGATAATATAGCTGCTATCGGATCAGGTGGTCCTTATGCATTGGCGGCAGCAAAGGCTTTGGTTAAATATTCAAATCTATCCGCCTACGAAATAGCTTTAGAATCATTACAAATTGCTGCTTCAATTTGTATCTATACTAATGATAAAATAACAGTAGAAAAATTAAAATAGAAAAGAAAGGAGGAACCATAATTGATTAACGATCTAACCCCTTCACAAATTGTTTCCGAACTTGATCAATATATAATTGGGCAAGAAAATGCAAAAAAGGCAGTAGCTATCGCTTTACGAAATAGAATCAGAAGACAGAAATTACCCCCGGAATTAATAGATGAAGTGACTCCAAAAAATATCATAATGATTGGGCCTACCGGAGTTGGAAAAACAGAAATTGTTAAAAGATTAGCAAAATTAGTTAAAGCCCCTTTTGTAAAAGTTGAGGCAACGAAATTTACCGAAGTAGGTTATGTAGGAAGAGATGTGGATTCCATAATCAGAGATTTAGCAGAAGTAAGTGTTCAATTGGTTCGTAAAGAATGGGCCAGTAAGGTTGAAGATAAAGCAAAACAGTTAGTCGATGAAAAAATAGTAGATTATTTATTCCCTGTATCAAATAAAAGAAAAGAACAAAAGACAAATTTTTTAGATGGTTCATTTTATTCTGGAATTGAAGAAGAAGAAAAAAAAGAAGAAGAAAAGAAAGAATCTTTTGATATTCTAACAAATAAAGATGAAAGAGAAGAAAGATTTGAAAGGACTAGAAAAAAATTTAAAGATAAATTAGAAAAAGCTGAGCTGGAAAATAGACTAATTGAAATCGAAGTTGAGGAAAACATTCAGCCTACAGTAGAAGTTTTTTCTAACTCAGGGATAGAAGGAATGGGAATCAATTTTAAAGACATTCTAAGCAGAATGTTCCCCCAAAAAAGAAAAAAACAAAAAGTTACAATTGCAGAGGCTCGTAAAATATTACTCTTTACTGAAACTCAAAAGTTAATAGATATGGATGAAGTAATTCGAGATGCTGTTGATAAAATGGAAAATTTAGGGATTGTTTTTATTGATGAAATCGATAAAATTGCTACGCAAGAAAAATCATACGGACCAGATGTATCTAGAGGAGGAGTTCAAAGAGATATATTACCTATTATTGAGGGCTCAACAGTTATGACTAAATATGGAGCAGTAAAGACCGACCATATTTTATTTATAGCTGCCGGTGCTTTTACCACTTCAAAGCCTTCTGATTTAATACCTGAATTACAAGGACGTTTTCCTATTAGGGTTGAATTAAATATTTTAAACAAAGAAGATTTAAAAAGAATATTAACTGAACCCCGTAATTCACTAATAAAACAATACGTAGCCTTACTTGCTACCGAAGATTTGAAAATAGAAATTACAGATGACGCTATTGACGAGATTGCTGAAACTTCTTTTTTGGTAAACGAACAGACAGAAAATATTGGAGCAAGAAGATTGTATACTGTTTTAGAAAAATTATTGGAAGACATTTCTTTTAACGCTCCCAGTTCCAAAAAAAAGCAATTTACTATTGATAAAAGATATGTAAAGAAAAAATTACAAAGTATTGTAAGAAACGAAGATTTAAGCAGATACATTTTGTAATTCACCAATTAAATTAGTCGTTAGTGAATAGCCTGTCTGCGCCTGCCTGTGCAGGTTCGCACAGGTAGATGAATAGTCGTTAGTGTTAAATGCAAGATATACGATTAACCATTAAACAAATAACCAACATGTGATGTGATATGTAACATGTGATAAGTAACGTGTAATAAGCACCTGTTTTTATAATTTCTGAAATTTAATCTTATTACTCATTGCATATTACTTGTTACTGTATTTTATACGAGATACGGTATTATTATTCTTGATTTAGAAAAAAAACTGTGTTATACTATTTTTGATTTTATGGGTGTATTATATTTAAATTATAACGACTTATCATAATTTTAGAATGATAATAAAAAATAGAATTATAAGATTATAAAAATGAAAATTGGAGGATGGTAGATGAGTGTAATTTCAATGAAACAATTGCTAGAAGCAGGGGTGCATTTTGGTCACCAAATGCGCCGATGGGATCCCAAGATGAAGCCATATATTTTTACAGAAAGAAATAATATTTATATTATAGATCTTCAACAGACTGTAAAGTTAGTTGAGATAGCATATGATTTTATAAGAGAAATATCTAGCAATGGTGGTAATGTACTATTTGTAGGAACAAAAAAACAAGCCCAGGAAGCAATTAAGAATGAAGCTGAGAGATGTGGTATGTTTTATATAAATTATAGATGGTTAGGCGGAATTTTAACTAATTTCGATACGATTAGGAAAAGAGTAAAAAGGTTTCATGAATTGGAAGAAATGGAAAATAATAAAATATTTGAAGTTCTTCCTAAAAAAGAAGTAATAAGCTTAAAAAGAGAAAAAGAAAAACTTGAAAAGATATTAACCGGAATCAAAGATATGGAAGGACTTCCAGCTGCAATATTCGTAGTTGACCCCAAAAAAGAGAGGATTGCAGTTGCTGAAGCCATTAAACTTTCTATTCCCATAGTAGCAATTGTGGATACAAATTGTAATCCGGAAGAAATTGATTATGTAATTCCGGGGAATGATGATGCGATAAGGGCGGTAAAACTAATTTCTTCAGTTATAGCTGATGCAGTTCTTGAAGGAAAGAAATCAACTATTGAAAAATAAACTGAAATGGTTTAAAGCATAATATATATAAACGAAACAAGGAGATAGGGATGAATATTAATGCCCAGATGGTTAAGGAATTACGGAAAAAAACAAGTGCCGGAATGATGGATTGCAAGAATGCCTTAAAAGCAACTGAGGGAGACCTGGAAAAAGCAATTGAATATTTACGTAAAAAAGGAATAGATGCAGCTTCTTCAAAATTTAACCGGCAAGCACTAAACGGAAAAGTAGAATCTTACATTCATTTGTATGGTAAAATAGGAGTTTTAGTCGAGATAAATTGTGAAACAGATTTTGTAGCTAATACTAAGGAGTTTAAAGAATTCGTGAAAGATATAGCTATGCAAATCACAGCCTCAAATCCTAAATATATTTCTAGAGAAGATGTTCCAAACAGTATAATTAACAAAGAAAAAGAGATATTTTATGCGCAAGTAGAAAAAGAAGACAAACCTGCTCCGATTATTGAAAAAATCGTGGAAGGTAAATTAGAAAAATATTTCAAGGAAAACTGTTTAAAGGAACAGGTATTTATTAAAGATAATAGCAAAAATATTAATCAACTATTGTTAGAGTTAATTGCTAAATTAGGTGAAAATATTGTAATTAAAAGATTTGCCAGATTTCAACTTGGCGAGGAAATCTAAAACCAGTATATAGTATATCGTATATCGTGAAGAAAATAGAAATTCAGAATCCAGAAGATGGAACGAAATTGTGATATGGACGAAATACGCAATACGATATACAATATACGAAAATATGGTGAAGGATAAAAAATTATGAAAAAGCCTACATATAAGAGAATTCTCTTAAAACTAGGGGGCGAATCACTCTCAGGAGAAAAAGGTTATGGTATTGACATACAGAAGATCAATTTTATTTCTAAAGAAATTGCAGAAATAAGAGAATTTGGAGTACAAATAGCTATCGTAATGGGGGGGGGGAATATCTTTAGAGGTCAAGAGGGGAGCGAAAAAGGTATAAATCGAGTTTCGGCTGATTATATGGGTATGTTAGCAACTATAATTAATGCTTTAGCCCTTCAAGATTCTTTAGAAAAATTAGATATTGAAACAAGAGTACAAACTGCAATCGAAATGAAAGCAATTGCAGAACCCTATATCAGAAGGAGGGCAATTAGACATTTAGAAAAAAATAGAATAGTAATTTTAGCTGCTGGAACAGGGAATCCTTACTTTACCACAGATACTGCTGCTGCCTTAAGGGCAATTGAGCTAAATGCAGAAGCAATTCTTAAAGCTACAAAAGTTGATGGTATATATGAATCCGACCCATTAAAAAATTCAAAAGCAATAAAATTTAATAGTTTAGGGTTTCTCGAGTTCTTAAATAAAGGCCTAAAGGTTATGGATGCAACTTCCATTTCTTTATGCATGGAAAATAATATTCCAGTGATCGTTTTTAATTTTAATACTATTGGAAATATTAGAAGAGTTGTATTTGGTGAAAAAATAGGGACAATAGTGAAGGGGGGATAGATATGCTGCAGGATTTATTGAATGAAACAAAGATTAGAATGGAAAAAACAATTACAGCATTAAGAGATGAATTTGCTCATATAAGAACAGGAAGAGCTTCTTCAAACTTAGTAGATCGGGTAAAAATATCCTATTATGGTACATTAACTCCTCTAAAACAAATAGCAAATATTTCTATTCCAGAATCAAATTTAATAGTTATTCAACCCTGGGATAAAAATTGTCTTTCTGAAATTGAAAAAGCTATATGGAAATCTGGTTTAGGATTAGTTCCATCTATTGATGGTAATATTATTCGACTTACCATACCACCACTAAACGAAGAAAGAAGAAAAGAGTTAGTAAAACTGGTAAAAAAAGAAGCGGAAAATGGCAAAATAAGCACAAGAAATATAAGAAGAGAAGTGAATGATTCAATAAAAAAAGAGGAGAAAGAAAGTAATATTTCAGAAGATGAAAGTAAAAAATATCAAAATGAAGTCCAAATATTAACAGATGAACATATAAAAAGTATTGATAAATTATTAGAGCTTAAAGAAAAAGAAATTATGGAAGTATAAAAATCGTTTTTAAATCATTTAATAAAGAGAGGAGACCTTGAATGGCTTATAAAATTACTGATGACTGCATCAAATGTGGCATATGTACTGATGAATGTCCTGCAGAAGCAATTTCTGAAGGAGAAGAAACTTATGTAATTGATAAAAATAAGTGTACAGATTGCGGAGCTTGTGTCGATGCTTGTCCTAGTGAAGCAATAATAAAGGAATAAAAAAATATAACCCCCTTCACATTTTAAAATATATTAATCGATTTTTAATTAATATATTTTTAAGGGGGTTTTTTTATAGGTGATAATTATTAGTAATTGTAAAAATATTAAAAATGAATTATTTGATAAGAACGAAATACCTCAACACCTGGCTATAATAATGGATGGAAATGGTCGGTGGGCAGAAGAAAAGGGATTACCTCGAAGCGCAGGGCACAGCGAAGGGGCAAAAGCAGTTAAAAAAGTGATAGCTAGCTGCATAAATTTTAACATTCCAATATTGACGCTTTTTGCTTTTTCTACGGAAAATTGGAAACGTCCTAAAAACGAAATAATGTACCTACTAAAATTATTTGAAAGAGTTTTGAGTAAAGAAAAAGCAAACTTAATCAAAGATAATATAAAAATAAATTTTATAGGAAGACTAAACGATCTACCTAACTCACTTAATGAAAAGATGAATGAATTATTTGAATCTACCAAGAAGAACAATAAACTTATTTTAAATATTGCTATTAACTATGGTGGAAGAGCTGAAATTATTGATGCACTCAAATCTATAACACTAAAAATAGTAGAAAAAAAGTTAAATATTGAAGAAATTAACGAAAATACTATTAGTGATAATTTATATACCCATAATCTTCCTGACCCCGATCTACTAATTAGAACAGCAGGCGAAATGAGAATTAGCAATTTTATGATCTGGCAGATAGCTTATACTGAACTTTGGGTAACTCCTGTTTTTTGGCCCGATTTTGATAAAAATAATTTAATAGAAGCAATAAAAAATTTCCAAAAAAGAGTGAGAAAATATGGAGGAAAAATATAACAATTTTTTAAAGAGAACTGCCACAATTATTATAGGGGTTTTCTTATCTTTCTTAACCATATTTTGGAAAGGATTCCCCTTTTTTATAATTATTATAATAATAGCTTTGTTAGGGTTGAAGGAATTATATAGTATAGCCCACAAACGTGGATATAAACCATCATATATATTAGGTAGCGTACTAACGTTATACTTCATTATGATAACGGTTTATAATATTTATTGCTTGAATTACTATATTGAAAATATAATTATTACTTTTTTTATTATACTAACTTTTATTTTTCAACTATTTAAAAAAGATTATTCTTGGGTATTAGCCGAGATATCCATTACAATTTTTGGAAGCATTTATTTAGGATATTTATTATCCTTTATACTAAAAATAAAAGATTTACCCAATGGAAATTACTATCTTTTTTCTCTATTAATTATTACTTGGGCTAATGATACTGGAGCTTATCTTATCGGTACTAAATTTGGTAAAAATAAAATATTTCCTAAAATAAGCCCTAAAAAAACTATTGAAGGATCAATTGGAGGGATTATATTTAGTATTGCTAGTACATTTGCCTTAAAAAACTGGTTAAATTTAACTTTTAATGAATTGCTTTCTCTCGGTTTGATTATATCAATAATAGCACAACTGGGCGATTTATTTGAATCCGTATTAAAAAGAGGTTCAGAAATTAAAGATTCAGGGACTTTAATCCCCGGTCATGGAGGAATATTAGACAGTTTTGATAGTCTAATATTTACAGCTCCCGTATTCTATTATTATTATTATATTGTTTTGTATATTTTACACTGATAAATATTTTTGGAAGCGTATAGTCTAATTATGAGAAAAAAAATAGTTATATTAGGTTCAACAGGTTCGATAGGACAGCAAACTTTAGAGGTTATAAGAAAATATTCAAATGAATTTGAAGTAGTAGGTCTAAGTGGTTGGGAAAATACGACTTTTCTTAAAGAGCAGATAAGTTTATTTAGACCTAAAGTAGCGGTAGTTAAAAATGAATATATCGCCAGGAAATTAAAAAAGGATTTAGATAACTCGAGTGATATTAAATTATTATGGGGGACCGAAGGATTAATAAAAATATCAACCTTAGAAGAAGCCGATATTGTTGTAGTTGCTATAACCGGGATAGCATCTCTTATACCTACTTTTGAAGCAGTGAAAAAAGGGAAAAAAATAGCTTTAGCCAGTAAAGAAGCGATGGTAGTAGCTGGTGAATTATTAGTTAACGAAGCAAAGTTAAGAAATGCAAAAATTTTACCTATAGATAGTGAACATAGTGCAATTTTGCAGTGTCTAAATAATGAAAAAAAAGACTGTGTCGAAAAAATTATTTTAACTGCATCTGGAGGAGCACTTTATGATTTCACCGAAACTGCTTTAAAAAATGTTTCAATTGAAGACGCGCTAAATCATCCCACCTGGAAAATGGGGAAAAAAATTACCATTGATTCAGCTACTTTAATGAATAAAGGGTTAGAAGTAATTGAAGCAAAATGGTTTTTTAATATACCGGTAAATAAAATAGAAATCGTAATCCATCCTCAAAGTTACGTACACTCAATGGTTCAATTTATAGATGGTACTATTCTGGCTCAAATAAGTGAACATGACATGAAGATTCCCATACAGTACGCCCTATTTTACCCTAATAGAACTATTAATAACTTTTCACGATTAGAATTAACCAAAATAGGTCAACTAACTTTTAAAAAACCAAATTTTAACAAATTCCCATGTATTAAACTTGCCTATCAAGCCTTAGAAATTGGAGGAACAATGCCAGCGGTATTAAATGGAGCAAACGAAATTGCAGTTAATGCTTTTTTAAATAGTCAAATAAGCTTTTCCGCAATTCCTATAATTATTCAAAATACAATGAAAGAACACAAGCCAAAGTATAATCCCAACATTAGTGATATCTTAGATGCTGACTATTGGGCTAGGGAGAGAGCTTTAAATTTTTGCATAAATATAAAATAATTAAATTGTATAGGTATTTCCACAATCGATCAATTACATTATCTTGTATCCTGTATTTTTAATCTCTGTTAGGGTCTAATTCCCCGCAGCTTGCTGCGATAAGATAAGAAAAAGACCTGATTGAAGATACCCCTTCAGCTTGCTGCGGGGTAGTTCATTTGGCCAATTGATAAATTGGTGAATTGGTTAATTATATATCTTGTATTTAAAACTAACGACTAATTTAATTTGGAGTAAAAATGTTAACTATAATTGCCTTTATATTTGTTTTTAGTATATTAATATTTTTTCATGAGTTCGGTCATTTTATTGCTGCTAAAGCGTCTGGAGTAAGGGTATATAAATTTTCCTTTGGTTTCGGGCCAAGAGTGTTAGGATTTACAAAAAATCAAACGGAATATCTAATCTGCTTAATTCCTCTCGGTGGTTACGTAAAAATGGCTGGAGAAATGGGGCAGGGAGAGGTTAAAGAAACATCGGAAGAAATACCCGAAGAACAAAGATTTGACCAGAAAACATTAGGAATTAGAGCATTAATAGTAGCCTTAGGTCCTTTTATGAATATTGTAACCGCAGTTGTTATATTTAGTCTTATATTTTTTATAAATGGAATTCCGATAGTTACCAATGGTATATCGACGGTTATTGAAAATAGCCCGGCTGAACAAGCGGGCATACTTTCCGGAGATAAAATTGTCGCAATTAATTCGATAAAAAATGAAGATCCCAATAGAATTGCAAATATTATAAATAAAAGTTCAGGAGAAGAATTACAAATAACCTTAGATAGGGGAGGTGAAAATATTAATGTTTTTGTAATTCCTGAATACGATGATAATTATAAAAAAGGGCTAATCGGAATTACCTTTGAAATATCTGCCGAAAAGATTAATATTTTTTCAGCTTTTTCTAAGGGCTTAATTGCAACTGGAAATATTATAAGACTAATATTTTCTAATACAATAGAAATGATTACTGGAAAAGTCCCTCTGGAGATAGCCGGACCTTTAGGTATAGCTCAAATGACCGGAGAAGCAGCAAAACTAGGCTTTTTAAACCTATTATATTTTACGGCAATTTTAAGTGTATTTATAGGATTGTTTAATCTTCTCCCTATTCCTATTTTAGATGGCGGGCATCTATTAATTTTAGTCATAGAAAAAATAAGGGGTAAACCGCTGGAACCTGAAAAAACAAGCTTTATGTACTTAATCGGAATATCTTTTATGATAATTATTTTTATCATTGCTACTTATAAAGATATTTTAAGAATTTTTGTTAAGTAAAAAAAAGGAAAATTGTAAGCGATGTATATGAGAAGAAAGACCAGGAGCGTGAAGGTAGGCAACTTGAAAATTGGAGGGAATGCTCCAATTTCGGTTCAATCAATGACTAATACAGACACGAAGAATATATTAGATACGGTATCCCAGATAAAAAGAATGGAAAAAGAAGGTTGTGAGCTTGTAAGAGTGGCTGTTCCAGACTTAGAGTCATGTTATTCGTTACCCTTAATAAAAAAAGAAATTAATATTCCCTTAGTTGCTGATATTCACTATGACTATAAATTGGCCTTAAAATCTATTGAATTTGGTGTAGATGGATTACGGATAAACCCTGGCAATATCGGCAATGATGAGAAAATTAAATTAGTTATAAAATCAGCAAAGAAAATGGATTTACCTATTAGGTTTGGTATAAACTCCGGTTCGTTAGATAAAAATATATTGAAGAAATATAAAAAAGTAACTCCTCAAGCTCTAATAGAAAGTGCTGTAAATGTTATCAAGATATTAGATGAACTCAACTATCATAATATAATATTCTCCATTAAATCCACAGATATAATTAATACTATCGAAGCAAACAATATATTTTCCTCAAAGTATGATTATCCTTTACATTTAGGGATTACTGAGGCAGGTCCACCTTTTCAAGGTATCATTAAGTCATCCGTGGGAATGGGTACACTATTATTTCAAGGAATCGGTGATACCATAAGAGTATCACTGACCGGAGACCCCGTAGAAGAAATAAAAGTAGGGTATGAAATATTAAAAGCTTTGCATCTTAGGCAAAGAGGACCGAATCTAATTTCTTGTCCTACCTGTGGAAGGTGCAAGGTAGATCTAAGTAAAATTGTAATAAAAGTGGAAAGACAAATTCGCAATATCAATAAACCATTAACTATTGCGGTTATGGGTTGTATGGTAAATGGGCCGGGTGAAGCAAAAGAAGCTGATATAGGGGTTGCATTCGATAAAGAGAAGGGAATACTATTCAAAAAAGGTAAGATAATCGCTAAATCTAGTGATAAAATAATAATAAGAAAATTATTAGAAGAAATTAATAGTGAGTAAATCCGGTTCTTTTTTTAAATCTAGATAGATAACAAAAGATGCAATCTTTATTAAGTGATAGGAAATGTATAATAAGTAAACTTTTTTAATTTAAGAAATTTATACTTAATACTCATTACACATTATTTATTACTTTTTTTATATAGAATGAGATTACATAGATGTGATAAATGAATTTAATGTTGATAATAGCTATCGGATGTGTTACAATTCTCGATATAATATTAATTATAAAATAACCTATTCATGTAGTATTATATCTTATTATCTAGATTTTTTATAGGTTTTTTTAATGATTGAGGGGTGAATTTTCTTTGATAGATAAAATCATTTTAGAAATTAAAAAAACGGAACATTCAGCAGATAAGATTATAAAAGATGCTAATGATAAAGCGGAAATAATTATTGATAATGCAAACAAAGAATCAAAAACACTAATTGAAAAAATCAAAGAAGAAGCTAAAAAAGAAGGAAAGACGATAATTGAAAGGGAAGAAAAATTTGCCAGGATAGAAGCAGATAATATTATAAAAAAAAGTGAAATAGAAAAAGAAAATCTAGCTAAAAAGTCTTTAAAAAAAATTGATGAATCAGTAAAAATAGTAATTAAACAAGTATTGGAAGGCAAATAATGGCTGTATGTAAAATAAAAAAAGTGAATATATTTACTCATCTTGAATTAAAGAATGAAATTATCGAAGAACTCCAAAAAGCAGGCTGTGTCCAAATCATAGAATTTAAACCTAAATTAAAAAAATCGAGTTTATTAGATTTTGATATCATGAATAATTCAGAAGGCCTATCTGTATTACCAGAAGTAAAATATTGTATAGATTACTTATCAAATTTTATAGATAAACCTAAAAAATCTGATAAACCAAAGATGATCAATGAAAAAGTTTATGATTTTAAAAAAATTCCTTTATTGCTTTCTCAATTTGACTATAAAAAAATTTTTAGTATATGCAAAGAATTAGACGGAAAATTAAAAGAACTAAAAAATAGAGAAAATCATATTGTAAAGATGCAAGAACAATTGGAAAAATGGAAAGAGGTAAAGGTAAAAGTAGAAGATTTAGAAGGAACAAAGAATACTAAAATTATCTTAGGAACTCTTCCTGCAAAAGACTTTGTTTTATGTTTAGAAGAAATAGAAAAGATAGGAAAAGAGATTGGAATACATAAAATTGATGAAGAAAAGAACCGATGCAAAATAGCGATTGTTTCAATATCTGAATACTATCTTCCAATTAAAAAAGTACTGGAGAAATATAATTTTGATTCTTTTCAAATTCCCTTGGAATTTACTAAAACCCCAAAAAATATTTTGGAAGATTTTTCCGAAGAATTAAAAAAAATTAAAGAAAAAAGAGAAATAATTTCTGATGAAAGTAAAAAATTGTATCAAGAAAATTTGTCGTTATACCTTTCTTTTGATTACCTTTCCATTTTAAAAAGCAGGCAAGATATAGAAAAATATTTTAAGATGACTCAACAAGTGATCATCATTGAGGGATGGATATTAGAAAAAGATATAAGTAGAGTAAAAAAAAGCTTATTTGGTAAAACGAAAGAACTGGAGATAATTTTTAGCGATCCTGACGAAAAGGATGATATACCTGTTGCCCTAAATAATAATAAATTTGTGGAACCTTTTGAATCAGTTACAGAACTCTATGGAATTCCTAAATATAAGGAATTTGACCCCACTCCTCTATTCGCTCCTTTTTATTTTGTTTTCTTCGGAATGTGTTTATCCGATGCCGGTTATGGTTTAATAATTTCTGCTTTATCTTATTATGCTTTAAAAAAATTAAAACTTGAAGGTACAATAAAGAAATTTTTTGGATTATTTTTTTTGGGTGGATTATCTACTTTTGTAGTAGGAGCTCTTATGGGTAGTTGGATGGGAGATTCCCTAAATTATCTTCCAAAAAATATTTTATTTATAAAAACTTTTTTGATTGATACCATAACTTTACTCGACCCGATAAAAAATCCCATGCCCCTTTTAATAATATCTCTATCTTTAGGAGTCATTCAAATTTACACCGGATTTATTATTAAATTTATTACCAATATTAAAGAAAATAAAATTAAAACAGGATTAATGGACCAAGGTTCATGGTTATTATTGATTTCCGGAATGCTTTTTTTCGTAATAACCAGTGCAATTGGTTCTTTGGCAGGACTTAAAGTTATAGCAAAATATATAATATGGGCGGGATTGTTATTTTTAGTCCTTACACAGGGAAGGTCAAATAAAAACATCATACTAAAAATTGCTGGTGGAGTAATAAGTTTATACAACCTTATAGGTTATTTTAGCGATATTCTTTCTTATTCGCGACTATTTGCTTTGGGATTATCAACTGCAGTATTAGCAGTAGTAGTTAATACTTTTGTAATGTTATTTAAGGATATTCCGATTATTGGAATTATCGTAGCAGTTATAGTTTTTATTATAGGACATCTATTCAATATGGTAATAAGCGGCATGGGGGCATTTATTCATTCAACTCGTTTACAGTACGTAGAATTTTTTACCAAGTTTTATGAAGGTGGAGGGGTTTCTTTTAAACCTTTTAAAATCATCACTAAATATATAAAAGTTGAAATTAGTCATTAGTGAACAAATCTTACGTATAGCTTATAGCGTATAGTTTTGGGTAATTAAAATTTGTCTTGATTAAATTAAAAAATTGCATTTAAAGCTAACGACTAATACATTAACGAATGATTTATAATAATATTAATTAGAAATAGGAGGAAAATATGATTACACAAGGAATAGTTATTGCATTTTTGGGTTCGGCAATATCCATAGGTTTGTCCTGTTCTGGTTCTGGTATCGGAGTAGGCATAGCCGGAGCTGCGGGAGTTGGAGTCATGATTGAAGAACCGGAAAAATTTGGGTTGGTATTATTTTTACAAGCTTTTCCAGGTACACAAGGTATCTATGGCTTATTAGTCGGATTTTGGGTTTTGATGAAAACAGGCATTCTTGGAGGTTCACCAATTCCCTTGAGCTTAGATCAGGGATGGCAGATATTTTTTTCTTGCATACCGGTAGGAGTAGTCGGCTTTTTTTCCGGATGGTATCAGGGGAAAACTGCTGCAGCAGCGATAGGATTAGCCGCAAGAAATCCAGGAGGAGTTGGTAAAGCAATAGTAATGGTTACTATGGTAGAAACTTATGCAGTATTTTCTTTATTGGCTTCTCTGTTACTTTTTAATGCAATAACTCTATAAAAGGACAAATATGATATGACAATTAAAGATATCAATGAAAAGATTATGTCTGATGCCAAAATTCAAGCAAGTAAAATTATTGCTCAAGCTGAAGATAAGGCAAATAATATATTAAAAAAAGGTGAAAAAGAAGCGGATAATCTTAAAAAAGTAATCTTATACAAAATCAATCAGGAAGCTTCTCTAAAAAAGAGTAAAATATTAACTGAGGCGAATTTAGAGGCAAAAAAAACTATTTTATTAGAAAAACAAAAAATCATGGAAGACATTTTTGATAGAGCCCTGGAAAGCATTACAAAATTGAATAGTAAAGACTATCTTAATTTTATAAAAAAATTGATATTGGATAATATTGAAATAGGTGATGAAACTATTTTTACCGGATCTTTAGATAAAAATAAAATATCCAAAGATTTTATAGAAGGAATAAATAAAGAATTAAAAACTAAGCATAAGAAGGGTGAATTGAGATTATCCACCTCTTATCTTCCGATAAAAGGTGGGATAGTTATCGGTTCTGGTAAAATAAGAAAAAATATTTCATTAGAATTTTTATTGAAAAAAATACGGGAAGAATTAGAAATAAAAATAAGCAAAGATTTATTTAACTAATATTTTTTATAATGATATTTTTTATCTAGTTTAATAATAGAAAGGTTTATTAATGTTTAAATATTTTACCGCGGATACTAATGATCAAGAAGAATATGCTTTTGCTAATGGAAGTGTAAAGTCATTAGAAAAGGGATTATTAAATAAAGATATATTAGATAGGATGATAAAATCAAGTGATGCCGCATCTACTTTAAAGATATTGACAGAAAGTGATTTAAATGATTATTCTTTTGATCTCAATAACCCTGCAAACTTTGAGGAATCATTAAATCAAGAACTATTAAACACTTATGACATAATAAAAAATATCTCTAAGATTTCTACTTTTAATTTTCTTTATTTCACTTTCGCCTCCAAGTATGATTTTCACAATATTAAGGTACTTATAAAATCGAAATACTTAAAAAAAGATACTTCTCATGAATTACTTTCACCCATTGGAACCGTAGATATAGAAAAACTAAATTTAGCGATTAAAGATGATAAATATGAGAATATTCCCAACTCTTTCGAAGTTCTAATCAAAAAAACCTTTTCAGAATATAATAAATATAAAGATCCTGAAGTGATAGATTTTGTTTTAGACAAGGAAAGATATGTGATGATATTTAATAAAATCAGGGAAATAGAAATCATTGAATCAGAAGAACTGTTTTTAAAAAGGTTTATTAATATAAATATAGATCTTAACAATATCATTAACTGCATCAGGGCAAAGACAAGAGGCGAGAAAAAATCCTTTATCAAAGAGTTTTTAATCCCTGAAGGTGATTTTAAAATAGAAAAAATAATAGAAATATATGATTCTCCTTTATCTTCCTGGTGTGAAAAACTAATTTACACTGAATATAAAAATATAGTAGAAACAGGGGTAAATTACTTTCAAAAAAATAACTCCTTAATGGAATTAGAGAAGCTAAAGGATAATTTTATTCTAAATTTCTCGAAAATAGGAAAATTAATTACCTTTGGAATCGAACCATTGGTAGGATTCATTACCGCAAAAGAGAATGACATAAAAAATATTAGAATAATATTATCAGGTAAGTTAAATAAACTAACTCCTGATCAAATCAAAGAAAGAGTGCGAGATACTTATGTATAAAATTGCTATAATTGGTGATAGAGACGCTATAATCGGTTTTAAATTATTGGGTGTCTCTTTATTTCCCGCAACTAAAAAGGATGAGGCTTTAGAAATATTAGATAAACTGGTAAAAGAAAAATATGCAGTAATATTTGTAACTGAAGATATAGCCAGTCAAATATTTGAAGAAATAGAAAGTTTACAAAAAACATCTTTTGCTAGCATAACCATAATACCTAATAGATTAGAAAAGAAAAATTTAGGACAAAAGATATTAAGGAAAAATATTGAAAAAGCTATAGGAACAGATATTTTATTTAGAAAAGAGGTAGAATAATGGAAACCGCGAAAATAATTAAAGTTGCAGGACCGGTAGTAGTAGCTAAAGGGTTAAAAAATGCCAAGATGTATGATGTAGTAAAAGTCAGCGGTCAGAAATTAATTGGTGAAATAATTGAACTAAGTAAAGATTCAGCAACCATACAAGTTTATGAAGAGACTTCAGGAATTGGTCCTGGAGAATCTGTTTTTTCTACTGATATGCCACTTAGCGTGGAATTGGGCCCCGGCCTTATCTCTTCAATTTACGATGGTATTCAAAGACCTTTAGATATATTAAAATCAACTAAAGGAGATTTTATTACCAGAGGAGCAGAAGCATTTGCCATTGATCGAAAAAAGAAATGGGATTTTGAACCAATTTCTAAAAAGGGAGATAAAGTAATATTCGGTGATATTATAGGCACTGTCCAGGAAAGCAGTATCATTAAACATAAAATTATGGTTCCTTACGGAATTCAGGGTGAAATCGAAGAAATATATAAAGATAATTTTACAGTTACAGATACTATTGCACTAATAAAAGACCGAGAAGGTTCAATTCACGAAATTAAAATGTTACAAAAATGGCCGGTAAGAAGACCAAGGCCCTATAAGAAAAGATTGCCTCCCATTGAACCGTTAATTACCGGACAAAGGACAATAGATATGTTTTTCCCCATAACTAAAGGAGGGACAGCGTGTATACCGGGTCCTTTTGGTAGTGGGAAGACCGTAGTCCAACATCAGATAGCCAAATGGTGCAACGCAGAAATCATTCTCTTTATCGGATGTGGCGAAAGAGGCAACGAAATGACCGATGTTTTATTGGAATTTCCGGAATTAATCGACCCTTATTCTGGGAAACCATTAATGGAAAGAACTATCTTAATTGCCAATACATCAAATATGCCGGTAGCAGCTCGTGAGGCTTCTGTATATACCGGTATAACTATCGCGGAATACTATAGAGATATGGGATACAATGTTGCGCTTATTGCTGATTCGACTTCTCGTTGGGCCGAAGCAATGCGTGAAATATCAGGTAGATTAGAAGAGATGCCGGGAGAAGAAGGCTTTCCTGCATATTTAGGTACTCGAATTTCAAGTTTTTACGAAAGATCCGGAAGAATAAAATGTCTTGGTAGTGATGATAGGGAAGCAACATTAAGTATTATCGGTGCGGTATCACCGCCAGGGGGAGACCTATCCGAGCCGGTTACTCAAAATACTTTACGTACTGTTCAAGTTTTCTGGAGCTTACAAGATAAATTAGCCTACAAAAGGCATTTTCCAGCAATAGATTGGCTAACCAGTTATTCTCTTTACTTGTCCGGATTAACAGAATATTACAATAAAAAAATTGGCGAGGAATATATGGAGTTACGAAATAAATCTATGGCCTTGCTCCAGGAAGAAGCAGAATTAGAAGAAATTGTAAGATTAGTAGGTATTGATGCTTTATCAACTCATGAAAAGCTAATTTTAGAAACAGCAAGATCTATCCGGGAGGATTTTCTAATTCAAGATGCTTTTGATATTATAGATTCCTATAGTTCCACCGAAAAACAATTTCATATTTTAAAATTAATTATGATGTTTCATGAAAATGCTGAAAAAGTAATTGAAAACGGAGTGACTATTGAAAAATTAAATGCATTACCAATCAAAGCGAAAATAATCAGGGCAAAACATATAGAAGAAAAGAACTTAGAGACATTCAGTGAAATTGAAAAGGAAATAATATCCCAGATTAGTTCAACAACCGATTAAAGGGAAGGAGATAATAGTGCAAAGATGATTAAAGAATATTTAACTATATCAGATGTAGCAGGGCCTTTAATAGTAGTAGAAAAAACCATTGATGTAAAATATCAGGAATTAGTTGAAATAGAGCTATCTTCCGGAGAAACAAGAAGAGGGCAGGTGCTTGAAATTACTGAAGATAAAGCAGTTGTCCAGGTATTTGAGGGAACTACAGGAGTTGATGTTTCAAATACTAAGGTTCGTTTTTTAGGTAAGGTAATGGAATTGCCTATTTCCCTGGATGTTTTGGGAAGAATATTTGATGGTTCGGGAAGACCTATAGATGATGGTCCTCAAATTATTGCAGAAAAAAAATTAGATATAAATGGAAATCCTATTAATCCTTATGCACGAGATTATCCTAACAATTTTATCCAAACTGGTATTTCTTCCATCGATGTATTAAATACCTTGGTCAGAGGACAAAAGCTGCCCATCTTTTCTGGTTCAGGATTACCCCATGCAAAACTTGCTTCCCAAGTCGCGCGGCAGGCAAAAGTATTAGGGAAAGAGGAGAAATTTGCTGTTGTATTTGCCGCCATGGGAATTACCTTTGAGGAAGCAAATTTTTTCATCAGCGATCTTAGAAGAACCGGAGCAATAGAGAAGAGTGTTATGTTTGTTAATTTAGCCAATAACCCGGCAGTAGAGAGAATAATAACTCCCCGAATGGCTCTAACCTGTGCAGAGTATTTAGCATTTGAAAAAGGTATGCATGTGCTGGTAATACTTACTGATATGACCAATTATTGTGAAGCCCTAAGAGAAGTTTCTGCAGCCAGAAAAGAAGTTCCCGGCAGACGTGGTTACCCCGGTTATTTGTACACAGATTTAGCCAATCTCTACGAGAGAGCTGGGAGAATAAAAGGAAAAAAAGGATCAATTACTTTAATTCCCATTTTAACCATGCCGGAGGATGATAAAACTCATCCCATACCGGATTTAACCGGTTATATTACGGAAGGGCAGATAATATTATCAAGAGAATTGCACCATAAAGGAATTTATCCCCCTATTAATGTATTACCTTCTTTGTCTCGGTTAAAAGATAAAGGAATTGGGTTAAATAAAACGCGCGAAGACCATCCAAATGTTATGAATCAACTTTTTGCTTCCTATGCAAGAGGTAAGGAAGCCAAAGAATTAGCAGTAATTTTGGGAGAAGCCGCACTCACAGAAATAGACAAGAAATATGTTAAACTCTCCGACAATTTTGAGGAAGTTTTTGTTAAACAGGGTGAAGATGAAAATAGAACTATTGAAGAAAGTTTAAATATAGGATGGAAACTATTAACAATTATACCGAAAGAAGAATTAAAAAGAATAAAAGATGAATTTATAGAAAAATATTTACCAACGGATATAACCATGGAGGATAAAGATATTCATGTTGTTAAAGGTTAATCCAAATCGCATGGAACTATTGAGATTAAAAAAGAGACTATTTGTCGCCAAGCGGGGATATAAACTATTAAAAGATAAGAGAGATGCATTAATTCAAGTATTTGTTCGCTTGGCAAAAGAGAGTGATGCTCTCAGGGAAGAATTAGAGGAAAATCTTTTAAAATGTTATGCTTTTTTTTCAAATGCTTCTTCTTTAATGAGCAAACTGACTTTAGAAGAAACCTTGATGTTCCCCAAGGCAAAAAGTGAAACCGAAGTATCTTTTAAAAACATAATGAGTGTAAATGTTCCTCAATATAAATACAAATATGAGGGAAAATATTATTCATATGGTATGGTTGATACTACTGCCGAGCTGGACGGTGCTTTAAAAAAATTTCATGACGTTTTACCTCTTATGCTAAAAGTAGCAGAATTAGATAAATCAATAACCCTTTTAGCCAATGAAATTGAAAAAACCAGGCGAAGAGTTAATGCACTGGAATACGTAATCATTCCAGATTTAGAAGAAACGATAAAATTTATCACTATGAAGTTAGACGAAATGGCAAGATCGACCAATTCGGCTATTATGCGAATAAAAGATATTATAAGAGCGTAAAAAATGAAGATTGGAATAATTTCTGATATTCATAGTAACTACGAAGCCCTAACCAGCGTTTTGAAAAAAATGACAAAAATTGATGAATTTATCTGCTTAGGAGATATGGTTGGTTATGCTGCTGATCCCAATAATTGTATCGAAAAGATAAAAGATTTAAATTGTAAATGTATAGGTGGAAACCACGATTTTGCGGTGGTAGGAAAATTAGATATAGATTATTTTAATAGTACTGCGAGGGCTGCAATACTCTGGACTTCTCTGCAATTAAAAAAAGATAATCTTAATTTCTTAGCAAATCTTGAAAAAAAGATTGAAATTAAAGATAATATCCTTGCAGTTCACGGCAGTCCTCGAAATCCATTATTAGAATACATTTTAAATAAAGATACCGCGAGTTTAATCTTCAGAAAATATTCTTTTAAAGTATTATTTGTGGGGCATTCTCATTTGGCCGGATGTTTTTATTTCAGTGAAAATAATAATCAAGTAGATTATAAAGATTTTAGTAACGGTGGCTATATTGATATTAGTAAAAATAAAAGGTATATTATTAATTGTGGGAGTGTTGGCCAGCCTCGTGATAGTAATTCCCAGGCAAGTTATGGGATTTATGACTTAAAATATAAGGTAGTGAATATTTATCGCACTTCTTATCCCTATAATTTAACCCAGGACAAAATAATTAATGCGGGATTACCCAGGAATTCAGCTGATAGGCTTAGCTATGGTAGATAGCATGTGTGCCCGTGGCTCAATTGGATAAAGCGACGGCCTCCGGAGCCGTAGATTGGAGGTTCAAGTCCTCTCGGGCACATTGTTCCTATATTGATAACTAACGATTATTTACCATTTAATAACAACTAATTTAATTGTGAAATAAGTAAATTAACTAATTGGCAAATTGGGGAATTGGCCAATTAGTTAATTTACTTATAATTAAAGTCAGGATAAATTATATGTTCTATTATGTAGTAAGAGCTGTATGTTGGTTCATGCTTAAAATATTTTGGAAAATAAATGTGGTGGGAATTGAAAATATACCAAAAGAAGGTGGTTTAATACTTGCCTCTAATCACGTTAGTTTTTTGGATCCAATTGTTTTAGGGATAACGATGAAGAGGAAAATATATTTTATGGCTAAGAAGGAAGCTTTTAATAATATTTTTGGCAGAACTATCCTGACACATTTAAATGCTTTTCCCGTAGATCGAGGGAAAGTTGATGTTCGATCTTTAAAAAAATCATTGGATATTTTACAAGAAAAGAAAATATTAGGCCTATTCCCAGAGGGTACACGTTCATTGAATGGCGAATTGCAAGAGTTAAAACTGGGGATAATAAAAATTGCCATAAAGACAGGAGTCCCCATTTTACCAGTGGGAATTAACGGCACCCATAAAATATATTCTCATGGTAAAATATTTCCTACTCTATTTAAATATAGTATAACAGTTAGCTATGGCCCTCTGCAGTACTTCGAGAAAGAGAAAATAGGGGATAAAATATACCAAAAAGAATCACTTAACATATTAAGTCAAAAGATTAGAGAACTAACAAATAGCCATATATAATATCACATATTTTAAATATTTAAAATATTAAAAAATAAAACAAAGGAGATATTAATATGAAAAAATATTTTATATTTATTTCCATAATATTTTTCGCTTTTTCATCCATTGTCGCTGCTGCTTCAGATACTAATTATATCACTATATTAACTTTTGGTGAATATGGTAACAGGGTAAGTGAATTTAATTATCCAGTTGGTCTGGCGCTGGATAAAGATAATAATTTATATGTATCTGATTGGGAAAATGACCGTATACAAAAATTCAGCTCTGATGGAAGATTACTAAAGGTAATTCCGGATGGAGAAGGGGAAGATGCGTTAAAACTTGATGGCCCGGTAGGCTTGGCTTTGGATAGTAACGGAAATATAATCATAGTAGAACAATTTAACCATAGAATCCATAGAATATCACCGGAAGGTAAATCCTTACAGATGACCGGGAAAGAAGGTAATGGCCCAGGTGAATTTTCTAATCCAAGAGGTATTTCCATAGATAAAGACGATAATATCTATGTTGTTGATACAGGAAATAATAGAATACAAATATTTTCTCCAACCTTTGAGTATATTAAACAATTTGGAAAAGAAGGTAGGGGAGACGGCGAATTTTATTACCCAAGAGGAATTGCTCTTGACGATAATGGAAATATTTATGTTGCTGATACTTTTCACAACCAGGTACAGGTATTTAGTAAAGAAGGCATATTTTTAAGAAAATTTGGAGTAGGTGGCGATGGTATTGGGGGATTTAATGGTACCAGATATATTGCTTTTGATTCAAAAAACAATATATATATCACTGATTACAAAAACGGAAAAGTAGTAAAATGTGATAAAGATGATAATTTCGAATTAGAATTTGGTAATGAATCGGATATAATTAATTTAAATTATCCTGAAGGAATTGTTATAGATGGCAGGGATTATATTTATGTTGCCGATGCCGGAAATAATAGAATTGTAAAATTTTGCGTATCCCAAATAGTTATTCACAGTAATTTAGGCAATAAATATAGCGAAGAAAAGAATTGGGGAAAAGCAATATTAGAATATGAACAGGTTATTTCTATAGATCCTTTAAATATCAATGCTCGCGAAGGAATTGCTACTGCTTTTTATGAAAATAAACAATGGGAAGAATCTATCAAAGCTTATAACTATCTTCAAAAAGTCTATCCGGATGATCAAAAATTGCAATTAAAAATTATTGATTCCCGATTTAATTTAGCTGTAGATGATGAAAAAAATTCTCTTTTTAAAGATGCATCTAAAGAATTCAAAGAGGTATTGAATATAAATCCTAATTATCCTTCAGCCAAAAGAAGATATTATTTATCTATTGCTAAATATTTATTTTATTCAGTTTATATTAGGATAGCTTTTATATTTTTAATCATACTCATACTTTTTATCTTCTTATTACCAAAAATAAAGAAAGGGAAAAAAAGAGGTAGTAGTAGTCGGCATTCCAAATGAGAAAGATTTTAATCCTAAACAACTCGAAAACACTTAGTAAATTTACATTTTTAAAAGAGTAGGGGAGGTAGGTTTATGACTGAGTTAAATTTAAGAAGACCTGCCGTTGCAGGTAGCTTTTACGCTGGTGATTCAAAATCTTTAAATATACAGATTGAAAATTGTTTTTTACATAGAATAGGACCTGGTAAAATACCTCTGGTAAATACCAAAAAAGAAAACAATATCATTGGATTAATTAGTCCACATGCAGGCTATATGTACTCGGGACCTGTTGCGGCTAATGGTTTTTATCAAATTGCTTTAGATGGTAAACCAGACACCATTATTATATTAGGTCCTAATCACCGTGGATTCGGAAGAGATATTTCTATTATGACCGAAGGAAGTTGGAAAACGCCTTTGGGAGAATTGGAAATCGATACGGAAATTGCCGAGAAAATACTAAATAATTCAAAAATTATCAAATCAGATTACAAGGCCCATCAAAACGAGCATTCTATCGAAGTCCAGTTACCTTTTATCC
This sequence comes from Atribacterota bacterium, assembly GCA_038203565.1. GTDB lineage: Bacteria > Atribacterota > Phoenicimicrobiia > Phoenicimicrobiales > Phoenicimicrobiaceae > Sediminicultor. Next base: position 47,291 of record JBBRDV010000001.1, on the reverse strand, counting down.
AATACATTTTCGATAAAAGTATTAAATTTATACCAATTTGCATGACTCGTCAGGATATTATTACAGATATAGAGATTGCCCGATCAATATCCTCCTCCGTAGTTGATAGAAATGTTTTAATCATTGCTAGCTCAGACTTTACCCACTATGAACCACAAGAATATACTGAAAATATTGATAAACAAGCAATAAATGCCATTCTGGAATTCAATCCTAAGAAACTATACGATATGATTTACAATCAGAATCTGACTATGTGCGGCCCTGGCCCAATTACTGTCATGCTGATTGTTTGCGAAACCTTAGGAGCAAAGAATGCAGAATTGCTAAAATATGCTACTTCGGGAGATGTTTCTGGAATGTTTGACCAGGTGGTTGGTTATGCTTCTATAATCATCAGAAAATGAAATATATCGTCAATACTAACCATTACAAAACCAATATTAACCATACATAAACTATAAATATTAATTTTACCCTTAAAGAGATGAGAATAACATGATAGAAAATTATGATTTTGGACAAATGTCAATTAATGGGAAAAAATATAATTCAGATCTTATTATTTTTAGAGATTATATTTATGATAGTTGGTGGAGAAAAGAAGGACATAATCTTTGTATTGATGATGTAAAGGAAATAATAAATAAAAAACCAGATATTTTAATTATTGGAACCGGCTTTTTCGGATTGATGAAGGTGTCAAAAGAATTAATAAAAAATATAAAATCGTCTGGTATCAAACAAGTAATGGTAAAAAAAACCGGAGATGCATATACTGAATACAACAAACTTTATAAAAAGAATAACTTAATTGCTGCTTTTCATTTAACCTGCTAACTGTTAATAAATAATATTAATATAATGAAAATCTTCTTATTACAATTAATAAATCAAAGAAAATGAGTGAAATATAATAAAATCTATATTACTTTACATAAGATATATTATAGGACGTTGCAAAATTGGAAAAAAATATAAAAATTCTCCGAACCCCCTCCCTTTGTCATTGCGAACTTTCGAAGAAAGTGTGGCAATCTCATTATACCTTTATATCTTTCACCTTTGGAAATGGTAAACTAAAATGCACCTTTTAAAAGAAACGGTTCTTTACTATAGTATGAATAAGAATCAATACTATAAGGACCTGTCTGCGTGCAACCTGTCTGCGTGCAACCTGTCTGCGTGCAAAACGCACAGGCAGAAAGGACTGATATATGGTTAACAAGATTATGTATCAAAAGATTCAGTATTTTAAGAGAAAAGGATTTACCAAAGCGGATATTGTAAGAGAAACCGGATTAAACAAGCGGGCAGTATTAAAATATTACAGTATGTCAGAGAAAAAATACTCTCGGTATATAGAAAAAGTGAGGTATCGGACCAAGATATTTGAGCCTTATCAGCTCCATATTCTTAATCTATACCAAGCAAATGACTTTCAAAGACTGGAAAAATCAGGTGGAGGAAATAAGAAAAGTTAACCAAAAGTGCCTGGCACCTTTGGTTAACTTTTTGAGAAAGGAGGAAAATAATGAATGTTGAAATGTTATCAAACATCATCGCCAATCAGGGGTCCCCTATCGCTCTATCGATACTCTTGATCTTTCGTATCGATAAATTTATGCAGGAAATCGTGACAGCACAAAAAGATGGTTATCGGCAGGTCTTAGAGAATACCAAAGAGATACATAATACTACCACCAGCTTTAATCAGCAGAATCGGGAATATTATTCCCTGCGCTTTGCTGAAGTACAGAAAGAACTCTCCGGGATGAAGGTAGAGTTAGGGGAAATTGAATAGAGATAAAAAAAATGATACAAAAATAGGGCAAGTTATAGAGTAAATTAGCTTTTTAACTGTGCCCTGTTTTTATATAAAGCTCTCCAGAGTTCTGTCCGGTAACAATCCTTTTACCTGAAAGTTGGGTATATTTTTTATTCTCATATCTCTCTTTTACTTGTGCAACAAAGGTATCAATTCTCATTTCTCTTGTACTATCCTGAAAACCATCATACTCTATAGACACAAAGGGAATGTTATTATTATCTTTTCTGAATTTTGGGATAAAACCATCTATAATCAATCCTGGCATGCAGTTAAATGGAATAATGCTGATAATCCCATCCAATCCTCTTTTTGCATAATCTATTGCCTTTCCCATGCTTACTATGGCCTCTCCGCCAATATAATGTCTAATGTATTTCTCACCATTTGATACTATTTCTTGTGCAGTTATATCATCAAAGCCTTGCATATATGGTAAGGTTGCTTTAAACAACATGTGCTCATACCCAATCAAAACTTTATATAATATTGATTTTAAAATCCATTCCCTTAAATTTTCCTTTTTTCTGTTTAAACTGAATTTTTCTTTTGCATAAACAGAAGTAAGATAATAAGAATAAATAAGATATTCTGTTGCTGGAGCTAACCAAGTTTCTATTCCCTTTTCTTCAAGCTTTCTTATAATGTATTGATTGGCTTGCTCATGAAGTCTCACAAAGAATTCACCAATTATGCCTATCTTTGGTTTTTCTTCATTCGTTCTTTTAACTTTAGAAAATTCTCCTTGAGCTTTTCTTAAGATTACTTCAACAGGGGATGAGTTTCCATTAAATAAATTAGAGGATAATGCCTTCCCAATAGATAAATAGGTTTTCATCTTTCCAAGATTAGTTTTTAAATCTGCTAAATAATCAAGAAGACTTTTCAGATATTTCTCATAAATCTGATCTGAGGTTCCTTTATTAACTTCATAGGGCCTGGTGTGCATTCTCATTTTTTCAAGTTGGTCAACTGCAGTTATGCCATACCACACCTTAACTAATAAAGAGATGCCAAGATTAAATTCACTTTCCAGTTCGCCCCCTATTATTATATCAACATCTATTCCCTTTTTTTGGAATAAAAGAGATTCCAGGCTTGCATACTGCCCTAGTCTACATGGGCCACAATCGGTTGTTGCCTGAAAAAAGGCAAACTTTTCCTGGTCAAACCCTGGTTTTTGTATAAAATTAAGCATAGCCTCTGTAGTATGTAGATAAGGGGTGCATACTAAGCCGCAGGTACAGCTTCTCGCTCTTTCCATGGTTTCATCAGGGCTTACTTCTAAAACCCTTGACTGAATTCCATAGGCATTAAAAACAGCAGATAATGCATCATTATGTTTTGACATTGGAGGGATAAAAAGAATTTTATTTCCTTTAATCTTATCAAGACCTTTTAGTTTGACACTAAACACTTTGCTGTTTTGCTTTGCTTCTATTCCCAGGTAAGATTTAACTGTATTGAAGAATGCCTGCAATCTGGTATCAATTCCAGCATCTCCAGTATGCTCATCCATTTCAACTGTTAAAAATGGTTTTTGTGTTCTGCATCTCATTTGCTGGTTTATTTGGGCATCAGGACCACAGGCAAAATAGGTTATATCAATTCCGAACAGGTTTTTATTTGCATTTAATAGTTCAATTGCAGCCAGTTTCTTTTGGCCCTGAATCCAGTACATTTTTGGCATTTGTTTAGAAATATCTATTGAACCTATGGGAGCAAATTCAAGGGGTATTGCACGATAACCAGCACCTAAAATTTTATTTACAATATCATTATTAACATTTGCATCATAAGCTGTGTAGGGTCTTGCCATAACCAAAAAAGTAGGTTCGTTTTTTTTACATTTCTCTTGAATAGAATCAAAGACTTCTTTTGTTTTTTCCTCAATTTTCTTATCAAACTTTTTTTTGTTTACTAATCCCTCTTGAAGTGCAGCCCTAACATTTTTTGTGCTATAACCCATCTTTGCTACAGTTTTCTTCATCTGATCCTCAATATGATTTAACCCCCAGTCAAAAAATAGTGAAGGAGAAAGTAAGTTTTTTAGATTGAGACCTTCTTTAACAAGCTTTGGTGCAGATTTCATGAGATCTGGTGCAGACTGTGTCCATGGACAGGTGACACAATACTTATAGCCACGAGTTGGTTCTCCTGTATTTGCAATATGGGGAATAAAAATAAAATCAACACCTTTTTTTAGAAGATTATCAACATGACCATAGGCTACCTTAATTGGGAAACAATATTCTGCTGGCACTATCTCTAAACCACGATTAATTATCTTCCTATTCGTTTCATCTGAAACAATGGTTTTTATGCCTAAATAACTAAAAAAAGGAATAAATAAAGGGGAGAAATCATTAAATAACAAACCCCTTGGAATTCCTACTCTCATTTGCATGTATCCTCCATTATTTTCTGCCTTTCTTTAAATAAGTTAGGCGGCTTTATCTGTTTATCATCCTTTTTTGCACTGTATCTCTGGCATCTGTCACCTATAAAATAAAATATCTTTTCTTTACCTTTAATTTCAGCCCTGGTTATGTTACAGTCATTTCCACAATTTTTGTTGATACATTCGTAGGATCCTACTTTGTATTTTAGATTTGATATTTTTTTAAATCCTCTAAAATTACCTAAATTAGAGGTATCATATGCATATTTTGCTGCACCTATTGCCCCAGTTATATGCGGCCAGGGAGGTACAATTATTCCTTTCCCAAGAACAGTTTCAAGAGCAGCAACCTGTCCAAGATTAAATGCAGTTGCACCCTGAAAAACAACCTTTTCTTTTATTTCGCTGCCGCTAACTACCTTTGCTAAATAGTTTCTTGCAGTTGCTAAGGTAAGAGCAGCACATAAATCCTCTAAAGATATATTATTTTGCTCATATTTTATTATTGATTGCTCTGACAAAACCGCACAAGTGCTATCTATATCAGGTGGATTCTTTGCTTTTAAGGCAATATCTCCTAAATCCTCTATTTTAATACCTCTGCGCATGGCATATTTTTCAAGCAATGCTCCGGTCCCGGCAGCACATGCATTATTCATTGCAAAATCAACAACCACACCCTGGCTGATATTGATATATTTTGAATCCTGACCGCCAAACTCAATAATACTAAACTCTTTTTGAGGATAGAATGTTGTTATACCTGCAGCCTGTGCAGTGATTTCATCAACAATATGTTCTTTGGAAGCCCCAACTATAAAACCAGTAAGCTGTCTTCCGCTTCCAGTTGTTCCTGCAATAACTTTCTCAATTTTATAGCACCTTTCTATAACCTGATTATATACTTTGTTTATAACATCTATTGCAGCCCCAACAGGGTCTATCTCTGTTCTCCTGTAGTGATAGGCAAGCAATCTAAACTTACCATTAATTTCTGCTATTAATGCAGCTTTTGTACTAACAGAGCCTATATCAATTCCTAAGCTAGCTAAAGGAATATCTGCGCCATAAGGCCAATCTTCTTTTGGTTTCATAATTTTGGATTTTTTGAAGATTAGAGGGCCCTGTGATTTATAGTTAAAGGGTTGTGTTAGTTTTTTCTCTAATTTTATTATTATATTATTTAGATAAACCTGTTGACCATAGATTGCTGCACCAATTGCACCTATATGTAATCCTTGTTTTGGAATGATCACTCTTTCAGAAGAGATTTTGCAAACATCCATTAGATGCTTAACAAAGGCTTTACTCAGAGAGAGACCACCAATAAGAATAATCCTACCTTCAGGCATCATTCCATTTGAGAGAATGGTTTTAAAACTATCAGCAGAGGCTCTATAAAGTGAAGCAGCCAATACCTCTTTTGTCGTTCCCTTTTGCTGCTGGTGCACAACATCAGATTCACGGAAAACACCACATTTTGCAGAAAGCTTTATGGTTTTTTCAGTTTGATTAGCTACATTAGACAGTTCCCCTATTGAACCATATTCAAATCTTTTTGCCATATGCTCAAGTAACAAACCTGAACCGGCACCACATTTATTCTGTAAATAATGATTTTCTAAAATTAATTTTCCACTATTTTTATCTTTTCCAAATTCATAACATCTCTGGTTTGAGGCTCCAACATCAATGACTGCAAACTTTTCATTTTCCTTAATGTCTAAATCAAGAGATGCAATGCCCCCTTTAGTCGCAATTGATTCATTGATCATTTGTTTTTCATTTAGCACATCTGATAAAGAAATTGAATTAACTCCGGTTACACCAAGATAAACCTCATTACTGTGTTTTGTTATAATTTCATCTAATGTTTCCTTTAAAGCATGAATTGGTTTTCCATCTATTTTTTTTAGATAAGAAGTTATATTTTTCCCCTCTATCACAACTGCTTTAAGATTATCAGAACCCATATCTATCCCAATTCTTTTCATATTAAAAGGGAATTTAAATTTAGAAATAACTTTTTTTTGAAGTATTTTCTTTAATTTCCTTTCTATAAGATTTTTAGAAAATTTTCAAATTTAATATTGGAACTTTATTTATTTTATTTTTTATCTTTGAGATTGCTTCATTTTCGCTGCTCTTATCTAAATCTATCCATTCGATATTTTTTATTTTATTAGTGAACCAGGTCATTTGTCTTTTGGCATAATGCCGGGTCTCTATCTTTATTAAATTAATAGCCTCTTCTTTACTGTATAAACCATTTAGATGTTTATTTATCTGTTTATAACCTAATCCCTGCATTGAATTTAAATTTTCTTTATAGCCCTTATCACCTAACATTTTAACTTCTTCTATAAATCCGTCTTCAATCATCTTATCAACTCTTAAATTAATTATTTGATATAGATTTTCTCTATTTCTTTTAAATCCAATAATTTGATAATTAATTTTTGCATTATTATTAGAAGATTTTTTCTGTAAATAAGAGATGGTTTTACCGGTAGATTTATAAACTTCTAAAGCTCTGATTATCCTTCTTAAATCATTAGGTTCAATTTTTGAAGCAGAAATTGGATCTATTTTGGATAATCTATCATATAAATACTTTTTACCGTGTATTTTTCCCTCTTCTTCCAGGGTTTCTCTATACTCAATATTCCTATCAGGTCCTGTAAAAAGAGGATTAATTATTGAGGAAATATATAGTCCGGAACCACCTGCTAATATGGGTATTTTACCTCTTTTAAAAACGTCTAATATTATTTTTGCAGCTAACTTGCTGTATTGTATTACGTCAAAATTCTCTGCCGGATCAACAATATCTATCATATGGTGTTTTATGGTGTTTAATATGCTTTTATCGGGTTTAGCAGTCCCAATATCCATATATTTATATATTTGCATAGAATCGGCAGAAATTATTTCTACATCAGGGATTTTTTGAGCTAATTTAATCGAAATATCTGTTTTACCTACTCCGGTGGGACCTAATAAAATAAGTAAATTATTGTCTTTATTATTAATCATTCAATCAGTTCTCCATATAAAGTCCAGGCACTTGACTTTATAATTTTAACTTTAACTAATTTGTCTAACAAGTCTTGCTTACTGGTGAATACTACAGTTTTATTGGTCTCTGTTCTTCCGGAAAATTGATTTTCAATATTTTTTTTTGACTTTTTATCTACCAGTACTTCAAATGTTTTTCCTTCAAGTTTTTTATTAATTTTAGCTGATATTTCCTTTTGTAAATCGATAAGTTTCCATAACCTTTCTTTTTTGAGCTCTAAAGGAACCTGGTCGGGCAATAATGAAGCAATAGTATTTTCTCTATTAGAATATATAAAAGTATATGCTTCGTCAAATTCTATTTCTTTAAAGGCACGTAAAGTATCCAGAAAGTCGTCTTCAGTTTCTCCGGGGAACCCTACCATTACATCTGTGGTAATTGTAATATTGTCTATATTATTTCGAATTTCTTTAATGATATTCTTATAATAACTGATATCATATTTTCTATTCATCATTTTAAGTATTTTGCCTGAAGCGGATTGAATAGGTAAATGGATATGGTTGCAGACTTTATTGCATTTTTTTATTGTTTCTATCAAATCGAAAGAAAAATCTTTGGGATGAGAAGTGGTGAATCTTATTCTTTCTATACCGTTAATATCATTTAATAATTCTAATAATTTAGAAAAAGTTACAGGCTGAGAAAGGTCATTACCGTAGGAATTGACATTTTGGCCTAATAAAAATACTTCTTTATACTTATTTTGAGCTAAATTATTTACTTCTGATAATATTTCGGAAACTCCCCTACTCTGCTCAGGACCCCTGGTGTATGGGACAACGCAGTAGGAGCAATAATTATTACAGCCTCTCATTATTTGAATCCAGGCAGATATTTTACTTCCTCTTTTAATAGGAACGTGATCTAAGCTAAATTCGGGAGTATTTTCGCAAGAAATATATTTTTTATTACCGTATTTTATAGTACTAACAATTTTTTCCATATTATTAATTTGAGAAGGACTGAATATAAAATCAACATAAGGAGCTCTTTTAAATATATTTTCTTTTGCCTTTTGAGCCATACATCCACATATACCTAAAAGCACATCCGGGTTAGATTCTTTTATTTCTTTTATCTTCCCAATTAAGCTGTATATTTTCTGTTCAACTTTTGCTCTAACACAGCAAGTATTTAATAAAATTAAGTTAGATTTAAATATATCTTCTGTAGTCGAATAACCTAATTTTACTAATTGGCCAATGATATATTCTGAATCATTGACGTTCATCTGGCATCCGAAAGTCTTAACATATAATTTTTGTTTATATATCATTATCTATCGTCCTTGAATATATATGGAGTAAGGTTTACAAAAAAATAAATTGCAGATTTTTCCTATTCTTTCTGCAATTATAAAAAGAAATAAATATTTATTATTATTTTTGAATTAATATATTTAAGGAGGCAATTTTTATTAAAAATTGCCTCCTCTTCAATTAAAATATACTTTATTTATTTTGCGTATTCAACTGAGCGGGTTTCTCTAATAACCATTACTTTAATTTGACCGGGATAATCTATATTCTTTTCAATTTTTTTTGAAATATCTCTTGATATCTTTTTTGCTGTATAATCATCTATTTCTTCCGGGTTTACGATTATCCTTATTTCTCTACCTGCTTGTATAGCGAATGCTCTTTCCACCCCTTCAAATGAATTAGCAATTTCTTCCAATTTTTCAAGTCTTTTTATATAAGTTTCCAGCATCTCGCGTCGAGCACCGGGACGAGAAGCAGATATGGCATCGGCAGATTGGACTAAAACTGCTTCAATTGTTTTAGGTTCCACCTCCGAATGGTGAGCAGCAATAGCATTAACTACTTCAAGACTTTCACCATTTTTTTTGGCAATTTCAGAGCCAATTATGGCATGAGCTCCTTCTATTTCATGGTCAACAGCTTTCCCTATATCATGAAGTAGTCCTGCTCTTTTTGCCAATTGCGAATTTACGCCAATTTCTGAAGCCATAATTTCAGCAAGATATGCAACTTCTATTGAATGCTGCAGAACATTCTGTCCGTAGCTTGTGCGATATTTTAATTTCCCCAATAAATTAATTAGTTTGGGATTTATATTTTTTATATTCGTATCAAATACTACCTGTTCTCCTTCTTCTTGAATCTTACTATTAACTATTGCTTTAGTTTTTTCTATTATTTCTTCAATTCTTGCTGGTTGTATGCGGCCATCAGTAATCAGCTTTTCTAAAGACAGTCGAGCTATTTCTCTTCGTATAGGATCAAATCCCGAAATAATTACTGCTTCCGGGGTATCATCTACAATTAAATCAACTCCGGTTAACATTTCAAATGTTCTGATATTCCTACCTTCTCTTCCGATGATTCTTCCTTTCATGTCTTCACTAGGCAAAGGAACAAAAGATGTCGTTGTTTCCACCGTATGGTCAGCAGAATATCTTTGAATCGCTAATGATATTATTTGTCTGGATTTTTTGTCTGCTTCAACTTTTGCTTGATCTTCAATCTCTTTAATCATCTTACCGGTTTCATGAGTAAGTTCTTTTTCTAAATTGCTTAAAAGTTCTTTCTTTGCTTCCTCTACACTCATATTTGAAATCTTTATCAATTCGTTTCTCTGTTCTTGGTATAAATTATTGGTTTTTTGGATATTATTTTCGAGTTCTTTTTCTTTATTATTTAATAATTTTTCTCTTTTTTCAAGTAATTCTATTTTTTGAACTAAGCTATTGCTTCGGTTAATTAAGCTGCTCTCAAGCCTTTGCATTTCAACTCGTTTTTGTTTGATTTCTGTCTCAACATCCTTCTTAATATTGTAAGCCTCTTCTTTCGCTTGTAACTCTGTTTCTTTCTTGAGAGAATTCGCTTCTCTTTCGGCATTTTCTATAATACTCTTAGCGCTTATTTCTGCAGATGATATTTTTGCCTTGGCAATATACTTAGCGAGGAAATAACCTATTATCAAACCAAGAAAAATGCTTAGAGTAATAATATAGTAAATTTTAATATTACTTCACCTCCTAATATTCAATTTACAAGGTACGTAAGATATACTTTAATTTAAATCACATTTTAGCATAATGAAATATGTATTTACATAGAATTAGAAACCGCAATAATTACATAAGAGATTGTAAAAATTTGAAATATTTACTTGAAATATTTTAACCTGTATAGTTTGAAAAGTCAAATAACTAAATATAGTATCGAGTATATAGTTAAGAAAGTGAAAGAAAAGACAGAGCCAAAATATTAAGCAAATATTTTTTAGGTCCGTTCATTGTTTAGCTCATTGTAAATATTTTTCGAAATATCTATTGAAAATCCTCTTCTTAATAAAAAATTATATATTTTTTTTGGATTTATCCTAATATTTTTTATTTCGGATGACAAAATCTTTTCTTTTATAAGATTTCGGGCTAATGTTAATTCATCCATTTCTTTGTATGTTTTGTCTATCGCTTTTTGGATGATCTCCTGTTTAATTCCTTTTATTCTTAATTCTTGATTTAACTTATACCTTCCTATAGGTTTATTTTGTAATCGAAATTGCGCCCACATCTCGGCAAAGAGTTCATCGTTGATATAATTATTATTCTCTAACCAAAAAATAAGATTAGCGATAATGTTTTCAGGATATCCTTTACTATTTAATTTTCTAGATATTTCAAATCTACTATAAATTCTCCGGGATAAAAGCCTTAAAAGATATTCTTTACCCCTTATGGTTTTATCTTCTGAAATGATTTTTTCTATTTCTTGATCAGATAATTCTTTGCCAACGTAAATATCTAATGATTTAATTGTATTTTCATTTATTTTGTATCTGGTATTATTATCTACGTAAATAACTACTTGACTGATATCTTTTTTATCATAATTTACAGAAGTAATTTTATTTATTTTTTTGGATCCTCTTTACTTATTTTTTTATCAATCCCAGCGGTGGTAAATATTTTATTTTCTATCTCTTTTGCAATTTCAGGATGTTCTTGCAGATATGTTTTACAGTTTTCACGTCCCTGACCAAATTTTATATCATCATAAGATATCCAAACTCCTGATTTTTGTAATATATTATATTTAATACCAAGATCTACAATATCTCCTTCTTTGGATATTCCTTTACCAAAAATTATATCGAACATTGTTTCTTTAAAGGGAGGGGCCAATTTATTTTTTACTACTTTCACCTTTACAGTTATTCCGACATCAGCTTCATCTTTTTTAATGGCTGCCTTTCTTCTGATATCCATTCTAATGGTAGAATAAAACTTGAGTGCTCTGCCGCCAGGAGTAGTTTCAGGATTACCAAAAAAGATACCGATCTTTTCCCTAATTTGATTTACAAATACAGTTGTAGTTCTTGACTTACTAATAATAGCTGTGAGCTTCCTGAGGGCTTGAGACATTAATCTTGCTTGCAATCCCATAAAAGAATCTCCCATATCGCCTTCTATTTCTGCTTTAGGTACCAGGGCGGCAACTGAATCTATCACAATAACATCAACCGCGTTACTTCTAACTAAAGATTCAACTATTTCTAAAGCTTGTTCACCGGTATCGGGCTGAGATATAATTAATTCATCTGTATTAACACCAATGTTTCTGGCATAATTTGGGTCTAAAGCATGTTCAGCATCAATAAAAGCAGCTATACCATCATTTTTTTGAGCTTCAGCTATAATATGTAAAGCAAGTGTAGTCTTCCCGGAAGATTCAGGACCAAAAATCTCTATTACTCTTCCCCTTGGAACTCCACCTACGCCAAGAGCGATATCTAAGCTCAATGAACCGGTTGAGATGGTGTTACTTCCAGAGATCTTGGGGCGATCCCCTAATTTCATTATAGAACCTTTTCCGAATCTTTGTTCAATATTTTGCATGGCTACATTTAATGCTTTTTCTCTTTCCGGTTTGTTTTGTTGCACTTTATCAGTCATTTTTTAGTTTACTCCTTTATATTTCTTTTTTTATAAATATTTTAGTAATATTTTTGATTTTCTATTGTTTTATTTAATAAAGGGAATTTGGCTGTTATGTTATATATGGGTCCATTTGGGGTTAATTTGCTTTCCATGAGGTCAATACTGCCAACCTCTTGTGATAAATTATTTACGCTAATTCTTTTTACTATTTTAATGAAGTTAGTCTTATCTTCAATAAATTTCACCCTTCCGATGGTTATATGGCCGGAAAAATCTTTATCTTCCCGGGGGAAACCTTTATTGAATAAATTATTTTCCAGGTAATTATATAACCCTTTTAATTCACTTATTCCTTCTTTTATCCCTACCCATATTATTCGAGGCATCTTGTAAGTTGGGAACATTCCCATATCAGAAAATAATTTTATAATGAACGGACTATATTGGCTGCTAATTTCTTTTAATGTTGATTTTATTAATTCTGTTTGTTCTAACGATACGTACCCCAAAAATTTCATAGTGAGGTGTAAGTTGTTTTTTTCAACCCATTTTATTTTAGTTTCAGGAATATTTATATTATCCCTAAGAGAAGCCAAATATTCTTTTATCTCCAGACTTAAATTTACGGCTACAAAAGTTCTTATTTTCTCCAAATTTATATAGTGAACTCCCTCTTTTTTTATTTCTAATTTAAGAGATTGCCGCGCTCCCTGTGGTCGCTCGTAATGACAGAAAAGTAAAAAAAGTTTTTAATCTTAAATTAAAGAATATCATTAGCGTTTGAGTTCTCTTTTAGTTGTAATTTATATTTTTGCCTAACTGAAGTTAAAAAAATTATATATTCATAGGTTTTATAGTTAGGATAGGTATACTCACAAGGAACAAATGATTTATTTATAAATCTAAGAGTAATTTCAGCAAATATCCCTTGATTAAGGTAAATTCTGGATGGTCCATTTTTAGTGCTGGCAAGAATATATTTATTTAGGGTAATAAACCCTGGATCAAGATTTATTTTTCGTTTATGCTGAGTTATATTTGTTTTGGTATTTTTGTCTATATTATTATTTTCTAAACCATTGGTAATTATTTTAATTTCTGCAAGCTCATCTTGTCTAATCAGAGTGGAAAATGAAAATAATTTTTGCATTAAATTTTCGCCAAATTCTTCTTCATAATAATCTGTATAATTAAAAGGCTGAGTATTGCTCTCGATATCAACTTCTCCAAATCTTTTAATTAATATCTCTTTGTATAGACTGAATAAATATTTATCCGAGGTGATCATACTTATTATAAGTTTGGCTAGTTTTGGTAAAAATATCTTTCCCACAGTTTTGTATATTCCTAACTGTTCTACTTTTATGTTAAGTTTCTTTGCCCTGCTTAGCAGTTGCTCCCTTAGCGAGGCAAACCTAAAAAATTAAATATTTTGTGTAGGATTAAAATTATATTTAAGAAGGTAATTATCAATAATTCCTTTGTCAATCTCAATTGATTCATCATCATAATATGTTTTAATTTTAGTAGGATATTCAGTTATAATTTCTAAAACTTGGTCGGTTTCCCAAAAAAATTCTTCATCTTTAAATAATATTCCCTCAAATATTGTTTTATCTTCAGAAAGAATTTTTACCCAAGTTTTGTCACTTGCGATTAATTTTAGAATAGGTAATTTTTTAGTTAAAATAATATCCGGTATAGAATGTTCTTCATTAATAGCTTCTGCTTCCGATTTAATAAGTTCTTCAGTTAAAGCGCTTATATCATTCGCTTTTTTCTCGATATTTATACCAGTTTCATTTCCGATTTCAGGCGAAGGAACCGGAAAATTCTGGGCTTCTTTAAGAGAACGGCTTAATAATAATAATCCGATAAAGATTATAAGAACAAAGCTGATTAAATAAACATACTTAATAGGAAAGAAAAACCTTTTTTTCTCAAAGATAGATCTATCTTTCGTTTTAAGGTAGATATTTTCTTCTTTAGTTTTTTTTAAACCAGACTTCTTTTTTTCTAAATTATTATAAGTTTGAATTATCTGATTAATATTTTCTTCATTTATACCCAGATATTTGCTATAATTTCTCAAATATCCAATAAGATAAGTTTTACCGGGAATTGCATCTACATTACCTTCTTCAAGGGCTTGCAAATATTTTTTACGTATCTTTAAATCCTTCTCTACTTCAATTAAAGAAATTCCCCTTGCTTCTCTTCTCTCTTTTAAGAAATTCCCAATATCTTTCATTTGATTAAATTCTTCTCCTTTTTTGGAAATTGTATTATTTTTTATATTATATACCTAAAACATTCTATGGTCGAGTTATTCTTAATTTTTTTACTCTTTACCCTATTTCTTTTTCGTAAGGAACTCCATCTGCTGCTGGAGGGGTAGCTCTACCCACTGCGCTGACAAGAACAAAAATTGCCAATAAGTAAGGAACCATATTGATAAATTGTACTGGAACAGCAGTGACACCCTGTAATCTGATAGCCAGAGCCTCTCCAAAACCAAATAAAAGAGCAGCTCCTGCTGTGCCAAGAGGAGTCCATTTACCAAATATCATGGCTGCCAAAGCAATAAATCCTCTACCCCCGCTCATTTCTTTGACAAAAAAATGGGCTTGCTCCAAAGACAAAAAAGAACCGGCTAATCCGGCAAGTGCCCCGGAGGTCATTACTGCCATATATCGCATTTTAACAATATTTACTCCCATAGTATCAGCGGCTTGAGGGTATTCTCCAACCGATCTTAATCTTAACCCAAAAGGTGTTTTAAATAAAATTAAGTGTGCCAATATAAAAATTATAATAGTTAAGTATACCAAGGGAGAATAATGAGCAAACATTACAATAAGATTTCTTACAAATGTTGATCCTTCTCCTATACTTGAAAGAGGCAATCCCCAAATTGGTAAATTAGTTTTAACCATAATTTGGGTTTCGCCAAATAAAAGCCAACTAAAAAATACAGTAATCCCACTAGCAAATAAATTAATAGCTACACCACTTACTATCTGATTTGCTTTAAAAGTAATACAGGTAATGGCATGTATTAATCCCAGAAAAATGCCAACCAAAATTGCTGCCAAAACTCCCACCCAGGGATTTTGAACAAAATTAGTCACTGCAACTGCTGTAAAAGCACCAGTTAACATCATACCCTCTAATCCAATATTAATTACTCCTGACCTTTCTGAGAATACCCCTCCCAAACCAGCTAAAGCTAAAGGGATAGCTACTCTGATGGATGAAGCCACAAACTGGGCGTTAAAAATATCACCAAACATTATATTATTTTCCTCCTTTGGCGAATGATTCTCTTTACTACTTCATCACTAATTACCACAAATATTACTATAACAGCTTGTAATACCATAATAAGTTCTCGAGGGACTCTTCCTTCGGTATATATATTAACTATAGCTCCTCCATAATTTAAAATACCAAATAAAATAGCAGCTAAAACCACTCCTAAGGGGTGATTCTTACCTAAAAGTGCCACAGCAATTCCGTTAAATCCTAATCCGGTGAAAAGTTCTTGTCTCCAGCGATATTTAAAACCCATCACCTCATTGGTCCCCACTAAACCGGCAAAAGCACCGCTTATCATCATGGCTATAATAATGTTTTTGCCTACACTGATTCCTCCATATTCAGCAGCCATAGGGCTATAGCCCACTGCTCTTATTTCGTAGCCTAAATTTGTTTTCCATAATATATAGTAAGCTAATAGGGCTGCTGCTATAGCAATAAAAAAAGATACATTTACTTGGTTATAAGCAGGGAAATCTATATTTAAAAAATTAAAAATAGTATAAAGTCGAGGAAGACGAGCTGCTTGGGCAATTTCACTGGTATGTGGAATCATCTGTTTTACGCCGGCTGCTACCATTGCTGCAGTTGGTGCTGCTTTAAATTTTAAAACAAGAAAGAAAGTTAAAGAAGCAGCTATCCAGTTCATCATAATAGTAACAATAACTTCATGTACCCCTGTTTTAGCTTTTAGTATTCCGGGAACAGCTGCCCATAAAGCGCCGCCGGCAGCTGCTGTTAATATGCATAGTGGTATAAGTATAAAAGCAGGCAAATTAGTAAAGGTAAATCCAACCCAGGTAGCAAGAAAAGTTCCTATATACATTTGTCCTTCTCCGCCTATGTTAAATAGACCACAGCGGAAAGCGAAAGCGACTGTCAGTCCGGTAAATATTAAGGGAGTTGCCCTGAATAATACATTACCCCAACCATCTCTGTTACCAATAGCGTTGCTAAATAATGTTCTATAAACAAAAATTGGATTTTCACCGATTAACATAATAACAATTGCACCTACTAATAGAGCAAATATTACCGCAATTAAAGGAGTAATTTTTTCTAAAAGAATATAATAGTCAAATTTTTTAATACTTTTCAAATTTATCTTCCTCCATAAACTACTTGACCATTGATAATTTTTTATTTGCAGTAGAGCCAGTCATTAATAAACCTATTTCTTTTTCGTCTGTTTTCTTCGGATCTAAAACGTCTACTATTTTGCCTTCGTATATAACAGCAATGCGATCAGATAAAGATAAAATCTCTTCTAAATCAGCCGAAATTAGTAAGATTGCTTTTCTTTTATCTCTTTCATTTAATATTTGTTGGTGTACAAACTCAATAGAGCCTACATCTAATCCCCGAGTTGGTTGAGCGGCGATTAAAAGCTTTGGTTCTCCGTATAATTCACGGGCGACAATAACCTTCTGTTGGTTGCCTCCGGATAAAGATTTTAATAAATTATCTTTATCAGAAGGTCGTATATCAAAATCTTTTATTAAATTATTGGCATGGTTATTAATTGCGGTAAAGTTTAAGGCTAAACCTTTATTAAAAGGTGAACGATAATGAGTTCCTAAAATTAAATTTTCGGCAACCGTATAATTTGAAATAATTCCGCGTTGTCTCCTATCTTCAGGGATGTGAGCTATTTTATCTTCTCTAATACTTCGGGGAGAATAATTAGTAATATCCTGGTCATATAAAAATATTTTACCGCTTGATGCTGGACGAAGTCCGGTAATAACTTCTACTAACTCAGTCTGTCCATTTCCTTCTACGCCGGCAAATCCCAATATCTCTCCTTCCTTTATTTCAAAAGAGACATTCTTTACAGCTGGTAATCCTTTGTTGTTAAGCGCTTCTAATTTGTCTACTTTTAAAGCTGTTTTTCCAAGGTTAAGAGGTTTTTTTTCAATTTCAAAAATAACCTTTCTGCCTACCATCATACTGGCGATTTCTTCTTGATTGGTATCTTTGGTATTTTTTACTCCTACCACCCTCCCTCTTCTCATTACAGTTACCCGGTCAGAGAGGTCCTTTACTTCATTTAATTTATGAGTAATAAAAATAATAGTTTTACCCTGTTTTTTTAGCGATCTAAGTATTTCGAATAACTCTTCAACTTCCTGGGGAGTTAATACCGCAGTGGGTTCATCCATCACTAATATCTCTGCTCCTCGATAAAGGACTTTAATAATTTCTACTCTTTGCTGAATCCCCACAGAAATATTTTCGATTTTTGCTTTGGGGTCAATTTTAAAACCCATGCTTTCAGATAATTCTTCAACTCTTTTTATTGCTTTTTCCATATCTATGAAAATATTATTTTTTTTGGGTTCCCTACCCAGGATAATATTTTCCGCAACAGTTAAAGGTGGTACTAACATAAAATGCTGATGAACCATACCAATCTTTAAATTGATAGCAACATTCGGATTGGTAATATTAACTTTCTTTCCATTTATAAAAATTTGACCGGAATCAGCCTGATACAGTCCATATAAAATACTCATCAGAGTTGATTTTCCGGCTCCATTTTCGCCCACTAAAGCATGTATTTCTCCTTTGTAGACTGTAATACTAACTTTATCGTTGGCAACTACAAGAGGGAATCGTTTGGTGATATTTTTCATCTCTAAAGCAATCTCAGGCAATTGATAAATCCTCCTTCAGTAATTTACAACTAATTTTAATATATTGGAGGTATTCATGCAATAATGAATACCTCCAATATAAATGTATGAAATAGGTTATTTAGTTACTTCGGTAGGAACAACAATTTCTCCGCTTATGATTTTAGCTTTTGCTTCTTCGACCTTGGTAATCATTTCTGGAGTTATAAGATCTTTATTGTACTTATCGAGAGCATAACCAACTCCGGAGTAAGTTATACCTCCAATGGTAGCGGTTCTATCTAAACCAAATACTTCAATACCACCTTTAAAAGTTCCTTCAACCGCTGCTTTTATGGCAAGATATACTGAAACGTCAACTTGTTTTAACATACTGGTTAAGCCAAAGTTTTCTCCGGTTTCCGCGATATTTCCCATATAGTTCTGATTGGAGTCTACTCCGATTACAAATCTTTTTCTTTCTTTTGCTGCTTCAAATACTCCGGCTCCGGTTAGGCCAGAAGCATGATAGACAACCCATGCTCCGTTATCGTATTGCGACAAAGCTAATTCTTTACCTTTTACCGGGTCAGCAAAAGCGACGGGAGTATCACCGGCATAAGCAGAAAGAATCTTACATTCAGGATAGACATAATGAACACCAGCTATATAACCTGCTTCAAATCCATTAATAAGCGCTATATCCATTCCACCTACAAATCCAACTGTATTTTTTCCATCTTCCTGTGCTTTCATACCAGCAATCATACCCACCAGGAAAGAACCCTGAGGTTCCGGAAACAACAGAGACATTACATTAGGCTTATCAGGGATAAATCCATCGACAATGGCAAATTTAGTATCAGGGAACTCATCAGCAACGGTAACTATGGCATCAGTAAATAAAAATCCTACTCCGATTATTACATCATAACCTATCATTGCTAAGTTTCTAAGATTTACTTCCCTATCTGCATCTACCCCTGGCTCTAATTCGATACGTTTAATTCCAAAATCAGCTGCCGCCCATGACAAACCTCGGGATGCTGAATCATTAAAGGATTTATCTCCTTTCCCACCAATATCAAACACCAAGCCAACTTTAAGTGGTTCTGCAGAAAAAACTGTTGAAGAAAGACATAAACCTAATATCATTACTAATACGACTACTCCTAATAAATTCTTTTTCATTTTTAAAATCTCCTTTCATTATTAAAAATACTTAAAATCCCAACTTTACTTTTCCCCTGTTAAATGCTCTTATATAATAGGGTTTGTGCGGTCAGAAAAATAGTTCATCTATCACCTCCTTAAAAATAGATTTCTCCTGTAAGTGCTAAAATAGTTAGTTATTTTATTTCCCCCTAATATAGATAATACTACACCGATAATCTTTTTCCTGCTTAAAAATAAAAAAATATCTATTATTTTTCATAATTATTTAAATATTCATCGTTAGAAATTAATATCTTTCTTGGATTTCGACCATCGTATGGTCCTACAATTCCCCTTTTCTCCATAACATCTATCAATCGAGCTGCTCGGGTATAACCAATTCGAAGCTTTCGCTGCAATATTGATATTGAAGCTTGTTTACTATTAATAATAACAGAAACAGCTTGATTGAATAATTCATCTTCTTCCTCTTCTTCTGTTTCTCGCAGTAAATCTTTACTCTTTTTATATTCTAACACTTCTTGTTCATATTCGAGAGAGGGGGAATACTTCATTAAATAGGATACCACATTTCTAATTTCTTTTTCTACTACAAAAGCTCCTTGAGCCCTAATTGGTTTGGAGGCACCAACCGGAGAAAATAACATATCTCCATTCCCTAATAATTTTTCGGCACCATTAACATCTAATATAGTTCTTGAATCAACCTGAGTAGAAACCGCAAAGGCAATTCTGGAAGGGAAATTTACCTTTATTGAACCGGTAATAATATCTACAGAAGGACGTTGAGTAGCTATTATTAAATGTATTCCCGTTGCCCTGGTCATCTGAGCTAATCTGCATAATGATTCCTCTGCTTTTACCGGAGAGATTAACATCAAATCAGCTAATTCATCGATTATTATTATAATATAAGGTAAGGGTTCAGTATCATTATTAATATTTCTAACATATTCGTTATAACCGTCTAAATTCCTGACTCCTACTTCCGCAAATATTTTAAATCTTTTTTCCATTTCGGAAATCGCCCAGTTTAATGCTTTAATGGCTTGATTTGATTCGGTTACAATGGGTATCAATAAATGTGGAATGCCATTGTAAATATTTAGCTCTACTCTCTTTGGGTCGATCATTAGAAATTTCACTGTTTCCGGACTTAGTTTATAAAGAATACTTAATATTATATTATTAATACATACACTTTTCCCTGATCCGGTTGCCCCGGCAATTAATAAATGAGGAAGTTCGGTTAAATCTGCGATTATGGGCTTGCCTCCGATATCTATTCCTAAAGCTATGGGTAATTTATATTTTCCATTTTGAAATTCACTACTTTGCAATATTTCTTTTAAATACACATTTATTCTTTTACGATTAGGGACTTCGATTCCTACAGCGTTTTTACCGGGTATTGGTGCTTCTATCCTGACTGAGGCTACTGCAAAGGACAAAGCAATATCATTACTTAAAGTAGTTATTTTAGATATTTTAACACCGGGTGCAGGATGAATTTCATATCGGGTAACAGTTGGTCCCTGAATAACCCCAACGACTTTTGCATCAATTCCAAAATTATTGAAGGTATTTTCAAGTATTTTTACATTTTCTTCAATGTTTAATTTAGTATCTGCTTTCTCTTCAGCGTGTGAGTCAGATAGTAGAGATAGGGGTGGAACCTGATAAATGTCTATTTTAGGTTCCTGTTTAGATATCCGGTAATCTCTGTCAAAAGTTACTTCTTCTTCTTCTTCTTGTTCTTCTAATTTTTTTTCTTTTTTCCTGGTTTTTTTTATTTTAAATAATTTCTTAGGTATTACATCTGTTCTGTATTCTTGATAGTCGGGCACTTCTTTGCGTTTTGAAATTTTAGAAATTTTTGTCCGGATATTTTTTGAAATATTGTAAATATTATTCAATATCATCTTTGTTTTATTCTCCAGGTTCCTAAATATATAAAAATAAGAAATATCAGTTATGAATAAGGCAGATATTAAGCTGAGAGATATTAGAACAAGATAAGCGCCTTTTGTTCCAAAGTAAAGGAATAAGGAATTGGCAAAATAATAACCTAACAAACCTCCGCCAGCCCCTTTCATTGACAATGAATATGAATTGTCGAGCAAAAGTAATCTAATATGGATAAATATAAGAAATATAATAAATAAAAAACTAATACCAAAGAGTTTATGATAAGGATTGGGTAGTTTATAATTAAAAAGAATTACAATTCCCAAAAATAATAACAAGATGGGGAAAATATAGGCACCAAGACCAATATTGCGAGTTGCTATTTGAAAAATAATTTTCCCAACGATTCCCATTTTGTCAGTGAAGATAAAGGCGAAAATATATAACAAAGAAAATGCAATAATTACTATACTTATGGTTTCATTTTTAGTATTTTTTTTCTTTATTTTCAAATGATTAAAGTCCTCTCGATAAAGTTATCCAAATTGTTAAACCAGATATAGTCCAAAGATAGTATGAAAAAAAGTATATTTTCCGATTTTTTAATAATCCTATAAATATTTTCATAGCACCATAGCTTGATATTGCCGCCACTAATCCGGATAATATCAGAATAGATAAATCTATATTTAAGGAAGATAATTCCCTCATTTTAAACATTGAAGCACCTAAAATGATCGGTACAGATAGTATAAAAGAATATCTTGCCGCAAATTCCCGATCTAAATTTCTTGATAATCCGGCAATAACAGTTAAACCGGACCTGGATATCCCGGGGAAAATAGCAACAGCTTGAGCTACTCCTATAAAAATAGCGTCTTTATAAGTAGTTTTTGAAATATTTTTATTGCCCTCTGTGTAATATTTATTGCCCAGCCAAAGTATGGCTCCTGTAATAGTTAACATAAAAGAGGCTATTATGGGCTTATCAAAAAGTGTTTCAAAATAAGAACTAAAAGTATATCCAATAATTGCTGCCGGCATGGTGCTGATTACCAAAAACCAGGCGAATTTTGATGATGAATTATTTTTAAAAATATTTGATATATTTTCTCCATGAGATAGTTTATAAATACTGTCAAAAAAAGAAATTACTAATTTTTTAATTTCTTTTTTAAAGAGCACTATGACAGCCACAACTGTTCCAAAATGTAAAAATGCTTCAAATGCCGCACCTGGTAAATATAGTTGTAAGAAATACTTAGCGATAACCAAATGTCCTGAACTGCTTACCGGGAAGAATTCAGTTAATCCCTGCACTATCCCTAATAATATTAATGACATATATTCCTCTAACTTTTAGATAATTCATCAATTACCATTAAACTAATGTTATTAGCATGGTCTCCAACTCTTTCTAAGTTACTTATTACATCTAAAAAGATTATACCGGATTCGGGATAACAAATGCCCTGGTTTAGCCTTTTTATATGATTAGCCCGAAGTTCTTTTTCTATTATATCAATTTCATCTTCTTTTAGAGCTACTTCCCGTGCTAATTCTATATCTCTATTTTTTAATGCTGATATCGATTTATTTAAGGAAAAATGAACTTTGGAAAACATATATTTTAATTCATCCAAAGCTTTTTCACTAAAGGGTAATTTTTCATCTATTTTTTCTTCAGCAAGTTCAGCTAAATTTTCAGCATGATCACCTACTCTTTCTATGTCATTAACTATATTCAATAAATCTGTTAGTCTTTTTGATTGCATAGGGCTAAGAGACCGTTGAGATACTAATACTAAATATTTGGTAATTTCCTTTTCTAAAGTATTTACCACCCCTTCTTTTAAATAGATACTTTTTAATATACTTAGGTCGTTTTGAATAAAAGACATCATTACATCATTTAACATGCTTTCAACCATTTCGCCCATCCTAACCAGTTCTTTAGTTGTTTGGCCTAAAGCAAGGGATGGCGTGTTTAGCATATCTTTGTTTAGGTAGATAGGGCCTTTCTTAATGACAATTTCTTCACCTGGTAAAAGTTTAACTATAAGTTTAATAAACAAAGACAGAAAAGGAAGTAATATTGCTGCATTAATTACATTAAATAAAGTATGAGCATTGGCAATTTGCCTTGGGATACTTGACGAGGTTAACGATACCAGGTAGGTGAACTTATTTAGGAAAAAGAAAAATAGAATAACTCCTCCAACATTAAATAATAGATGAGAAAAAGCAAGTCTTTTCCCGGTTATTGAACTGCCTACGCTGGCAATTCCTACAGTAGCACAAGTTCCTATATTGCTTCCCAGAATAAGGGGTATTGCTGCATCTAGGCCCATTATTCCTTGAATGGACATAGCAATGATGATTGCGGTGGTAGCACTACTGCTTTGAATTATAGCGGTAAAGATTGTAGCAACCACGATACCTAATAAAGGATTGTAAGAAATATTTGCTAATAAATTTAGAAATGGAGTATATTCTCTTAATGGTCCTACTGCTTGAGACATAGTGTATAAACCCAAGAATAATATACCAAAACCGAGTAATATTTGGCCAAAATATTTATAGCTTCTTTTTTTGGCTAAAAAGTTAAATATAAAACCAATTCCGATTGCCGGAAGAGCATATTTCTCTAAACGAAAAGATAGAATCTGGGCGGTTACGGTGGTACCTATATTTGCTCCTACTATGACACTTACAGCTTGTTTTAAATTTAGTAATCCTGCGTTAACTAATCCGATAGTTATAACACTTGTTGCACTACTGCTTTGAATAATGGAAGTTATTAATGCCCCGGTTGCAACACCCATTACTGGTTTGTTGGTTAAGAATTCTATAATTTTCTGTATTCTATCTCCGGCAATTTTTTGCAAGCCATCACTAAGCAGTTGCATTCCGTATAAAAATAATCCCAGGCCTCCTATAATACCAAAGATTAGTTCAGTGGTCATTGAATACCTCCGCTTAGGTAAATTAGCCGTTAGCGTACTAGCCGTTAGTGAATAAAAATAGCGTAGAGCGTACAGCGTTTAGCGTATAGGAACTTAAAATACAGTAATGAGTAATAAGATTAAATTTCCTAATTCCTAAAACAGGTTACTTATCACTATATTATATACCGCTATGCCCGAAGCCACCTTCTCCTCTTTTGGTTTTATCTAAGGTCTCTACAAGTTTAAAATTAGGGGAAAATATTTTTTGGATTACTAATTGAGCTATTCTATCTCCTCTTCGTATATTAAAATCTTCCTCACCTAAATTAATTAATATTACCTTTACTATACCCCTATAATCTGAATCAATAGTACCGGGAGTATTTAAAACAGTAATTCCATACTTAAGGGCTAAACCACTTCGAGGTCTTATTTGCCCTTCATAACCTTTAGGGATCATAATTTTAATTCCGGTGGAAATCAATTTTATCTTACCCGGTTTTAATACAGTATCTGAAGCTTCTGCGGATAACAAATCAACTCCAGAGGAGAATTCACTTATGGAAAAAGGTAAAGGTAAATCCTCGCATCCTCTAACTTTTTCTATTTTTATTTCTATTTTATTATTCTCCACAACCAAATCCATTTTTTTATCTATTTATTTTTTATATTACAACTATAAATATTAATCGTAATTTTCATTTTTTTTATCAAGATCATCTTCTACTAAAATATTTTCATCGTTATCTAATTTTCTTAGGTCAACTCTGCCTTGATTATCAATTCCAATACATTTAACTAATATATTATCATTAACTCTGACTACATCTTCAACTCTTCCTATATGTTTTCGCGATAATTTAGAAATGTGAACCAATCCTTCTTTACCAGGAAATATTTCTACAAAAGCTCCAAAATTAGTTGTCCTGGTTACCTTCCCTTCATATGTTTCCCCGACTTTAGCCTCTCTTACCATATCTTCAATCATTTTTTTTGCTCGGTCCAGTGATTTTCTATCTGTTGAAGCAATGAATATTTCTCCATTATCTTTAATATCGATAGAGGCACCGGTTACTTCTATAATTTTCTTGATATTTTTTCCACTGGGACCGATTACCATGCCAATCTTAGCAGGGTCAACATTTATTACTGAAATTTTTGGTGCATACTCAGATAAACTTTCCCGAGATTTTGATAGCACTTTATTCATTTTTTCAAGAATATACAGTCTTGCTTCTTTTGATCTCTTTAAAATATCGCTCAATATATTGTTTGAAATACCAGCAATTTTTAAATCCATCTGAATAGCAGTAATTCCCAGGCTGCTTCCGGCAGCTTTAAAGTCCATATCTCCATAATGATCTTCTAAACCTAAAATATCTGTTAATATTTCGACGTTTTCATCTTCTTTTACTAATCCCATAGCGATGCCAGCTATAGGTCTTTTTATAGGAACTCCTGCGTCAAATAAGGATAGACTCCCTCCGCAAACGGTAGCCATAGAAGAAGAGCCATTTGACTCTAAAATTTCAGAAACTATACGAATAGTGTAAGGAAATTCTCCTTCCGAAGGAATTAACGCTTTTAAAGCCATTTCTGCTAATGAACCATGGCCAATCTCTCTTCTTGATTGTCCTCTTCTGGGTCTTACTTCGCCAACACTAAAAGGAGGAAAATTGTAATGCAAATAAAATCTTTCCGAAGATTCTTCTTCCAGGGTATCAATAAATTGCCTATCTTTTACTGTTCCTAAAGTGGTAACAACTAAGGCTTGTGTTTGCCCTCTGGTAAATAAAGCACTTCCATGAACTCGGGGCAGCACTCCAGTTTCACAACTAATTGGGCGTATCTCATTTAATTTTCTCCCGTCTACTCTTATTTTCTCTTTAATTATTAAATTACGAACAACTTCTTTACAAGTTTCATCATAGGAATTTTTCAAAAGAGGTAAATTATCTCCAAGAGTAGATAATTTTTCAATAATACGATGAAAAATATCTTCTAATGAATCTTCTCTTTCCTTTTTTTCATTTATACAGATAGCTTTTTTAATTTCTTTCTCGTAGAGATTTTTAATTTCTTTACGATAATTATCTGCTAACTCTGCTGTTTCTGAATACTTCTTTTCTTCTTTTATATTAGATTTTCCCAAAATATCTGCCAATCTTTCCTGGCCTTCTATAATTATTTTAATTGCTTCTTGAGCAATGCCAATTGCTTTTAATATAATTTCTTCGGATACTTCTTTTGCTTCACCTTCCATCATTATAATTGAATCTTTTGTGCCAGCTATAATTAAGTTCAATTCGCTATTTTCTAATTCCTCCCGCCCGGGATTAACTATAAATTCGTTTGCTATTAATCCAATCCTTACAGCTCCTATAGGAGCTTGAAAAGGAATATCCGATATCCACAAAGCCGCAGAAGCTCCGATTATAGCCAGTATATCTGGTAAATTTTTTTGATCATATGACAAAACGGTAGCAATAACCTGAACATCGTTTTTGTATTCTGTGGGGAATAAAGGCCGTAATGGACGATCAATAAGTCGTGAAGTTAATATTGCATTCTTGCTTGGTCTACCCTCTCTTTTGAAAAAACCACCTGGTATTTTACCGGCAGCATAAAATTTTTCCTCATAATCCACCATTAAAGGGAAAAAGTCTATCCCTTCACGTGATTCTTTGGAAAAGGTTGCTGTTACCAGTACAACGGTTCCCTCACAACTCACTACAATCGAACCAGCCGCCTGCTTAGCAATTTTGCCGGTTTCTATACTTATTATTTTACCGTTTAAATTAATTTTAATTTCTCTATATTCTGACATTAAATATTTATTTTCCTCCCTATTATTTGAAAAACTATTTATTTTATATATATATTTTATCTTGATTTTAATTGTACATCTTGCATTTTGTATTTGAAACTAACGACTAATTCATTATTTTCGTAAATTTAGTGACTCAACAATTTTTCGATATTTATCAATATCTTTATCTTTGAGGTAATTTAATAATCCTCTTCTTTTGCCCACCATTTTTAATAGACCTTGCTTTGAATGAAAATCTTTCTTATTTTTGGTTAAATGTCCGGTAAGATCGTTTATTCTTTCAGTTAATAAGGCAATTTGAACTTCTGGTGATCCAGTATCAGTAGTATGATACTGATATTTTATTATTGTTTCTCCTTTACCATCTTTAGTAATAACCATATTGTTATCTCCTTTAATTTTATATTTAGAATTTAATGGCAACATTGTATCTTAGATATTTTATCATAAACGGTTAAGACCTTCAAGTAAAATAGGTAGGGGCAGACCTTGTGTCTGACCGAAATAGGTAACAGTATATAGTATATAGTTAAGAAAGAAACTTCCTATATTTTTCGCTAATTATTTTACTGGCTATTAAAATGTCATCTTCTATCTGTTTCTTTAATAAATCTGGATGGTTAAAGTATTTTTCTTCTCTTATTTTTTGTAATATATTAATGACTACTTTTTTATTATATATTTTTTTATTGAAGTTTATAATGTGAACTTCTATAGTGCGTTCTGTTTCTCTAAAAGTTGGTTTAACTCCTATATTCATTAAACCATAATATTTTTTATTATTAATTTTAATTTCCACTAAATATACTCCGTTAACCGGAAGAATTTTATCTGACAGTGTCTCGATATTGGCTGTAGCGAAATTTAATAATTTTCTTCCTCTGCCCTTTCCAGAAATTACTCTTCCTGAAATCGTGATATCATGCCCTAATAGTTTTTTTGCTTTTTCGATATTTCCGAAATTAATATAATCTTTTATTATAGTACTGCTGATTATGGTATTGCTTACAACTATTGGTTTTAATATATTAGTTTTAAATTTATACGACTTGCCGTATTTTCTTAAAATATCCGTATTCCCTTTTCCCTGAAAGCCAAATTTATAATTAAAACCTACAAAAAGTTCTTTTGCTCCCAAACCATTGACTAAAATTTCACTAATAAAATCCTCAGGTGACATTTTACTCATCATTTTATTAAATCTAATAATAAGAAGAACATCAATATCTAAGTCTCTAATTAGGTTTACTCGTTCCTCCAAAGTAGTTAGTAGAAAAACGTTGCTTTCTGGATGAATTATTTTATCAGGATGAGGGTCAAAAGTAGCAACAATACTTATTCCATCATTCTTTTTAGCTTTATCAGAAGTTAGTTTAATTAATTTTTGATGTCCTAAGTGTACGCCATCAAAGACACCCAAAGCAATATATCGTTTCTTTTTAGGTAATATTATATTTTTTGAATACTTTATAATATCCATAATTTGTTATTTAGAATCGAATTAGCAAATTTAATTATTTCTAAAAACTTTAACCGGTTTAAAAAAAATATTTTTTCCATTTTTTTTAATTGAAATACCTATGGATAAAAAATTACCTTTTAGGTCAAATATTTTAAAAAAATTGTTTTTTCTTGTTTTTAGTCCTTTCGGAATCTCAACAATTTGCTCACTTGATATAATCCCGCCATTTAAAACAGTTTTGGTTGCTTCACTTTTTACGGTTATTTTATCTAATTCTCCAAGAGCGGAATCGATGCTAATAAGATATCTCTTCCCCAAAGTTTTTTCTTTCTTTAATTCTTCTAAATTTAAAGAATCTTCAATGCTGAAATTACCAACTTTTTTTCTTACTAAATTTAATAAATGTGCACCACAACCCAATTCATCACCTATATCGCTACATAATGTTCTAATATATGTGCCTTTTGAACAGATAACTTCAAATTTAACGATGGCCGCCTTTTGGTTAAAATTCATCAAATTTAACTTGTATATTTTGATTTCCTTAGGACTTCTTTTTACTTCTATGCCTTTCCTGGCAAGACGATATAATCTTTCTCCCTTGTAATGAACAGCTGAAAACATCGGAGGCATCTGACTAATGATGCCTTCATATTTTTGAAATATATCTATAATCCTTTTTTCGTCAATATCAGTTTTAACTTCTCTTCTTTGAACAATTTTTCCTTCTGAATCTTGGGAATCAGTGCTTATACCCAAAATCATTTCACCCTGATAGTGTTTTTCCATACCTACTAAAAATTCGGCAATTTTTGTAGCTTGACCGATACATACTAATAGAACACCGGAAGCAGAAGGATCTAATGTTCCCGTATGTCCTGCTTTAGGAATACCCAAAATATTCCTAACCTCTTTTACAGTTTGATATGAGCTAATTCCTTTTGGTTTAAATATGTTTAAAATGCCGTTCATCTATATTACAATCATCTTTTCTATTATCATAATATTTTTTTTATTTTTCGTTCCTGGATATTATTTTCTTTACTATATACTATCCTGACTGTTGTCTTCTTAACCAGCTAACTAACTAACTAATTTTCATACCCAGGATATTTAATGTCGCTAAATAACTCGGAAAGAATTTTTCCTTTCATTTCGTCCAACTTCCCAGAACATAAACAACCAGCAGCATTTGGATGACCGCCGCCTTTAAATTTACCAGCAAACTTATTTACGTCAAAACTTCCTTTGGAGCGAAAACTAACCTTTACTTTATTATCTTTAGTTTCTCTAAATAAAATTGATATTTCAACGTTATTTAGGGTTGTAGAGACATCAATTATTCCTTCTATCTCCTCATCTTTTGCTTTGGCATCATTTAACATCTTTCGGGTAATGGTTAGCCATGAAACATAATTAGATTCATCCGTCTCTAAGGTCGAAAGGGCTTCTCCTAATAATTTTAATCCGGAATAGGTGTTTCTATTATAAATATTATTGGCAATTAAATATGGCTTTATTCCTTTAGAAGTTAAATCGGAAGCTACTTTAAATGTCTTTGAGCTTACATTTGAATATCTAAACGAACCGGTATCAGTTATGATAGCGGCAAATAAACAGGTAGAAATCTTTTCATCTAATAAATCTATATTTATAGACTTGATCAATTCATAGATAATTTCTCCGACAGAAGAAGCAGAACTATCTACATAATTTGAACCCCCAAAGTTTTCGTTACTCGTATGATGGTCGATGTTTATTATGGTTTTTATATCTTTAAATATTTCGTATGTCTTTCCAATTCTCTTGACATTACTACAATCAAGCACTATACCCACATCTATACTTTTTGTGTCAATACAATTATCTTTTAAGTAATGTACTTTATTACTGCCGGGTAAAAAATCATATATTTTTGGCAATCTATCCTGATTTAATATAATGGGTTTCTTCTTTAGTTTTTTTAGAATGAAATAAAGGGCAAGTTCAGAACCAATTCCATCTCCATCTAAATTGACATGGGAAGTAATTAAAAAATTATTGTTTTTCTGCAGCAATTTGTTAATTTCATTAAAATTATTCATTACTTTTATCTTTCTTCAAATTTGATTTTTGATTATTAACTTCAGTAATAATTTTTAATAATTTGTACTGGTGCTCTAAGTCTTCATCGATTATAAATTTTATATCTGGTACATATCTCAGTTTTAAATCTTTTCCCAATTCACCTCTTATGAATTTTGTCGCACTTTTAAGTCCTTTTAAAGCTTTTTTTTGTTGATCCTTATCATTAAAAATAGTCACAAAAATGTCAGCATATCTCAGGTCAGATGAAACTTTTATCCTTGTTATCGTAACAAACTTTATTCGCGGATCGTTTATTTTCCGATAAATTATATTGTTAATTTCTCTTATAAGAGACTTTTCTAACTGTTCGCTTCTTTTAAACAATGACATATTACTAATTCCCCAATCTACCAATCTACCAGGTAACTAACTAACCAAGTTCATTAACGACTAATTAATTTTTTTATCTTTGATTTCTCTAAAAGTATAAAATTCAAGTATGTCTTTTAATTTAATATCATTAAATTTTTCTATACCGATTCCGCATTCAAAACCAGTATTAACTTCTTTTATATCTTCTTTAAATCTTTTTAGTGAAGAAATTTTCCCTTCATATATTAATTTACCGTCTCTTATTACTCGTATATTTTCATTATTTGATATTTTACCATTTAATACATAGCTTCCTGCAATAGTACCGATCTTAGGTATTTTAAATAATTCCCTAACTTCTGCTTGTCCGCAGATGTATTCTTCGATTTTTGGTTTTAAATAACCTTCTAAAGCAGACTTAATTTCATCTATTATGTCGTATATAATTTTGTATAATCTGATGTCTACCTTCTCTAACTTAGCTATTTTTTGGACATTTGTATCAGGGCGAATATTAAAACCAATTATTATTGCCTTGGAAGCAGAAGCTAACATAACATCTGTTTCGGTAATGTTTCCGACACCTGCATGAATAATGCCAATTTTTACTTCTTCATTTTCAATTTTTATCTTTTTTATAGACTCTTGCAAAGCCTCTAAGGAACCTTGCGTATCCGTCTTTAAAATTATATTTAATTTATCTATCTTTCCTTCTTTCATCTCTAAAAATAAATTGTCCAAAGAGAGTGATGATTTTACTATAATTTTACTTCTTCCCTCATCCTCTCTTTCGCTAATTATAATTTTAACCAGCTTATCATCGGGTACTATTTGGAAGTAATCACCTGCCTGAGGCATTTTACAAAAACCTATAATCTCAACCGGAGTTGAAGGTCCTGCTTTTTTAATGTTTTTTCCTTTGTCGTCAAGAAGGTTTCTAATTTTACCATAGGATAATCCTGCAATAAAATAATCACCAATCTTTAGCGAACCATCTTGAATTAATACTGAAGCAATTATTCCTCTTTTCTTGTCTAATTTAGTTTCTATTATTAGACCTTTTGCCGGAATGTCAGGATTTGCCTTTAAATCTAACATCTCTGCTTGCAATGAAATAGTTTCCAATAATTTGTCAATGCCTTTATTTTGAAGAGCAGAAACTTCCACCATTAGAGTGTCTCCCCCCCATTCTTCAGGAACTAAGTCGTATTTTGTTAATCCTTTTTTTACTTTTTCGACATTGGCATTAGCTTTGTCGATTTTATTTATTGCTACGATAATAGGAACATTTGCCGCTTTTGCATGATTAATTGCTTCGACGGTTTGAGGCATTACTCCATCATCTGCTGCCACAACTAAAACTGCAACGTCTGTAGCTTTTACTCCTCGGGCTCTCATTGTGGTGAAAGCTTCATGCCCCGGAGTATCAATGAACACAATTTTTTTATGATCTATATTAATTTGGTATGCCCCAATTCGTTGGGTAATTCCACCCACTTCACCTTTGGTGACATTTGTCTTTCGAATAGTATCAAGAAGAGTAGTTTTACCATGATCAACATGTCCTATTACAGTAACGACAGGAGGTTTTGCAATTAAGTTTATATTTTTATCTTTTTTTTGGAGATTGCTTTTACTTTTTAATTTATCGGAAAATTCTATCTCGTACCCGTATTCCTTAGCGATATATTTTAAAATATTTAAAGGAACTTCCTTGTCAATCGAACTTATTGTTTCAAATTGTATAATTTTTTGTATTATCTCTGATAAAGAAATTTTTAGCTGTGAAGAAAGTTCTTTTAAATTGGGAAGTTTACTAATCTTTATCACTTTAAGTTGTTTCTTCTTTTCTTTTACCTTGTTTCCCTTTTCAGCATCAATAACATCCTTAATTAATTCGATAGTATCATCATCTAAAGTACTCATGTGATTTTTAACTTTAACTCCTTCTCTATTTAAAAACCCTATCAGTTCTTTAGCCGGTATTTTTAAGTCTTCAGCTAATTCATATACTCTCATTTTCATTGTATATCGCCTCCACAATAAGTTTTATAACCTTTGTTATATATTACATTCACCAATTCTCCAATTTACCAATTCAGTCTGTATTTTAGCTTATATTTTTTAAAAATATTTTTCTTAATTCATCAAGCGTTGGCAGCGGAATATCTTGCTTTAAGGATTTATTTAAACTATTTTCCCTAAAGGCAATATCCAAACATTTAACATTACCACAAAGATAAGCCCCTCTTCCTGATTTTTTACCTGTCTTATCAATTTCTATTTTTCCATCAGGTGTTCTTATAATTCTAATCATCTCTTTTTTTGGTTTTTTACATTTACAACCAATACAAGTTCTTACAGGTATCTTTTGATTTTTTATCATTTGTAAATACCTTTTTAAGATTAAGTTATTTTTTCTCTAAATTATTTTTTGAATCCGGATCTGTCTCCTCTTTATACCCTGATTCACTTTTTATATCTATTTTCCATCCGGTTAATTTTGCAGCAAGCCTTGCGTTTTGTCCTTCTTTTCCAATTGCTAAAGAAAGCTGCTGGTCTGGTACAATTACCGTAGCAGTCTTTTCCTTTTCGAAAAGATTTACCAGTAAAACTTTAGCTGGACTTAAAGAATTAGCAATCAATGTTTTTTCATCACCACTCCATTTTATAACATCAATTTTTTCATCTTTTAATTCCTGCATAATTAATTTTATTCGTGAACCCCTATCACCTATACATGCCCCTATCGGGTCTACCCTTTCATCCTTAGAATAAACTGCAACTTTTGATCGCTTACCCGCTTCACGCGCAATATTTTTAATCTCAACTAGTCCCTCATGAATCTCAGGGACTTCCAATTCAAACAAACGTTTTAATAATTCAGGATGGGTTCTGGATGCAAGTATCTTGGGCCCTTTAGATGTTTTTGTTACTTCAAGGATATAAATTTTAATTCTTTTTCCCTTGTAGTATTCTTCACTTCTTATTTGTTCGTTCGGTAAAAGTAGGGCTTCCGTTCTTCCTAAATCTATTATAACGTTTTTATGTTCTATCCTCTGCACAACTCCGGTAACAATATCTCTCTCTTTATCAATGTATTTTTCATAAATTACATTTCTTTCTGCTTCTCTAATCTTTTGGACTATTACTTGTTTTGCTGTTTGAGCAGCTATTCTTCCAAATTCTTTCGGCGTAGTTTCTACTAAAATAGTATCCTCAATATTATACTTTCCCTTATTTGATATTGGCAAGTCATCTATACTAACTTCTTTTAAAGGTTCTGAAACTTTCTGTACAATGATTTTCTTGGTGTAAACTTTAACCTCTCCACCGTCTTTAGATATATCTATTTTTATATCATCATTATTACTTGAATAATTTTTTCTATATGCTGAAGTTATCGCTGATTCAATCGCCTCTATTAATATATCTTTAGATATTCCTTTTTCTTTTTCTATTTCATCTAATACTTTTGCTAAATTTATATTCATAGACAATATACTTTATCCTCCTTCCTATTAAAATGTTTCAAGTGAATTAATTGCTTAATATATAACAAAAGAGTGGTTTGCAATACCACTCTTTTGAGGAGAACAACCTTTTTACTTAAGCACGATTAATTATAACATAAAACTATTATTTTAGCAATCTTTTTGAAACGATATACTTAGAACAGATTTGATGTAACCTAACATTAACTATTTCACCTTTTTTAGCGATAAAATCAGGAATTATTATTTTAATATAATTAGAGGTAATACCGCGAGAATAGATTCTTCCTTCTTGGTCTTTTATCTCATCCTCGACCAAAATTTCAGCAATTGAATTGATGAATCTTTTTTGAAAATCATAAAATAATTTTTTAGATAATTCTTGTAACTTTTTACTTCTTTCTTTTTTTGTTCCATTATCAACTTTGTTGGGCAGCAAAGCTGATAAGCACTCTTTACGATCAGAATATTTAAAAACGTGTATTTTTGCAAAGCATATTTTTCGAGCAAAATTAACGGTTTTGCTGAAACTATTACTATCTTCATCAGGGAAACCCACCATAATATCAGTAGTTATAGCTATGTCAGGTATTGTTTCTTTTATCAAGGAGATCTTTTGGTGAAAAATCGAGGTATCATAAGGACGATTCATAAGATTAAGAATTTTGTTATCACCACTTTGTAGAGGAATATGTAGATGATGACAAAACTTAGAACAATTTTTAAAAATATTTAACAATTCAGCATCTATGTCTATTAATTCTATTGAACTTAAACGAATTCTTTTTATTCCCTTAAAATTGCTAATCAGAGAAATTAATTTTACTAAATTTGTTTTTCCTTTATCTATATCCCTACCGTATGTACCCAAATTAATTCCTGCGAGGACTACTTCTTTAACTCCATTACTGCTAAAATTAGACACTTCTTCCATTACATCTTCTACAGATCTACTTCGAGAAGGACCTCTAACATATGGAACTTTACAATAAGTACAGAATCTATTGCAACCATCTTGTATTTTTAGCCAGGCGCGAGTATGCAAGCTACTTGATTTGTTTTTAAGAATATTGACATACTTTTTCAGATATTTTGCAGGTTTTACTCTAATAACCGTATCATGAAAATCTATTTTTTCTAATTGTTGTAAAATATCATTTTTTTCCCCATTTCCTGCTATCAGACTGATCCCTTCTATTTTTTGTAGATCTTCATAATTAGATTGTGCATAGCAGCCGGTTGCAATTATTTTTGCTTTACTGTTTTGGCGGATAGCTTTTCTTATCATCTGTTTAGATTTTCGATCTGCTTCTTGGGTGACAGTGCAAGTATTTATTATGTATACATCAGCATTTTGGTGAAAATCTACTATTTGAAAGCCTTTGTCTTTAAAAAGATCGATAATGCTTTCTGTCTCGTATTGATTTATTTTACATCCGAGTGTTTTGAGGGCAACTTTAATAATAAATATTACTCCTTTTTTTGGTATAGCGGGAAACGGTGAAATTAGCGTGGAGCGTTAGGTTATTCGTTTTACCCAAAAGCATTTTTTATTTTTGTAAAAATACCTTTCTCTCCTAATTTCTCTAAATCTTCGCCACTTATTTTTGCATATTCTAATAATAAATTCCTTTGCTGATCATTCATCTTTTTAGGTATTTCCAATATGATTTTAACGTATTGATTTCCTCGCTGCTGAGTTCCAATTTTAAATATTCCTGTTCCTCTAAGTCTAAAAATACTATTTGGCTGGGTGCCAGCGGGTATTTTTAGACTTACTTTTTCTTCCAAGGTAGGAACAATAGTTACTCCTCCCAATGCTGCCTTTACAAAACTAATTGAATGAGTACAGCTTATATCTATTCCTGTACGTGTAAATATTTTATGCGGTTTTACATGTAATACTATATATAAATCACCAGAAGGTCCACCTCTTTCTCCTGGTTCTCCCATTCCGGAAACTCTTAACCTATGGCCGTTATCTACACCAGCTGGTATTTTTACTCTTACTATTCTATTTTCTTTTACTTTCCCTGTGCCTCTGCAATTAGTACATACATCCTTTATTATTTTCCCTTCTCCTGCACATCGAGGACAGGCTTTTATATTAACAAATTGGCCAAACATTGTACTTTGAGCGCTTTTGATCTCGCCTGTACCGTTACAATCAGGGCAGGTCTGGGGAGAAGTGCCAGGTTTGGCTCCGCTTCCTTTACACACTGGACAATTTTTCCAGCTCGGGACTTCTATTTTAGTTTCTTTGCCAAAGGCAGCATCTTCGAAACTTATTTCTAAATTATATCTTAAATTAGCTCCTTTTTGAGGGTGGACTCTATCCTCATTTTTTCGAGTTCTTGTTCCAAAAAAAGAATCAAAAATATCACTAAAGTCTCCGGAGTTACCGAAATCAGAAAAGCCTCTTCCTTGGGAATCAAACCCTCCCATACCTTCGGCTGAACCAAATTGATCATACCTTGACTTTTTTTCTGGGTCACTGAGTATTTGGTAGGCTTCATTAATTTCTTTAAATTTCTTTTCAGTATCACCACCAGATTTATTTCTATCAGGATGGAACTTAAGGGCAAGCTGTCTGTATGCTTTTTTTATTTCCTCAGGAGTAGCCTCTTTTTTTACTCCTAAAACTTCGTAGTAGTCTTTTTTTGTCAATTAATGTTTCCCTCTTTCCTCGTATGTCGTATTACAATATAGTAGCGCGTATCGAGAAACAGACGGGCTCGATGAATCGAGCCCCTACACTTGAATCCTGATTTTCTTTACGCAATACTAGCGACTATTCACTAACGACTAGTTTAAGCTTTTTTGTCTTCATCCTTCTCGACTTCAAAATCAGCGTCAACTACCTTTTCTTCGTCTTTCTTTTCTTCGGTTTCCGATTGGTAACTCTTTTCATCTTCTTCAGTGCTTTCTTGTTGTTGTGTTTGCGTTGATGCCTTTTTATAAATTTCTTCAGCAAGCTTGTGTGAAGAAGTTGTTAATTTTTCGATATTCGATTTAATTTTTTCTACATCATCTTCTTCTAAAGCTTGCTTTAAATCTTTGATATCTTCATTTGTTCTACTTTTATCTTCTTCACTAATTTTGTCTCCGGATTCCTTTAGAGTTTTTTCTACAGTATAAATCAAAGTATCTGCTTGATTTCGAAACTCTATCTTTTCTTTTAATTTCTTGTCCTCTTCAGTATGCTGTTCTGCTTCTTTTACTTTTTTATCTATCTCTTCTTTGCTCAACCCACTTGATGCAGTAATGGTTATTTTTTGTTCTTTTTGAGTCCCTAAGTCTTTTGCTTTAACATTGAGAATACCATTGGTGTCGATATCAAAAGTTACTTCTATCTGTGGCATTCCTCTTGGAGCCGAAGGTATGCCAGTTAACTGAAATCTTCCTAAACTGGTGTTATCTTTAGCCATAGGTCTTTCACCCTGTAATATATTTATATCGACAGCCGACTGATTATCCGCAGCAGTTGAAAATATCTGGCTCTTGGATGTAGGAATAGTAGTATTTCTATCAATTAACCTGGTACATACCCCACCTAAAGTTTCTATGCCTAAGGATAGAGGAGTAACATCCAATAACAGAATATCTTTCTTTACTTCGCCACTTAAAATACCAGCTTGAATTGCTGCTCCCATTGCTACCACTTCATCGGGATTAACTCCTTTATTTGCCTCTTTTCCAAATATTCTTTTTACTGTTTCCTGCACTTTAGGCATCCTGGTTTGGCCGCCAACCAGAATAACCTCATCGATATCTTCTGCCTTTAATTTAGCGTCTTCGAGTGCTTTACGGCAGGGTTCTACCGTACTCTCAATAAGGTCTTCAGTGAGCTGTTCTAATTTCGCCCTAGTTAGCTTGACACTTAAATGCTTTGGGCCACTAGCATCAGCAGTAATAAAAGGTAAATTAATTTCAGTTTCTAATGACGAAGATAATTCACATTTTGCTTTTTCTGCTGATTCCTTTAATCTTTGTAAAGCCATTAGATCATTTTTTAAATCTATTCCATTTTCCTTTTTAAAAGTATCCACTAACCAGAGTATTATTTTTTGGTCAAAATCGTCACCACCTAAGAAAGTATTACCATTGGTAGATTTTACCTCATAAACTCTCTCTTCGCCAATATCTAAAATAGATATATCAAAAGTGCCGCCTCCAAGATCATATACGGCTACTTTTTCATTTTTTTTCCTGTCAAATCCATAAGCAAAAGCTGCTGCTGTAGGTTCATTTATAATTCTCACTACATTTAAACCGGCAATTTTCCCTGCACTTTTAGTTGCTTCTCTTTGGTTATCATTAAAGTATGCCGGTACGGTAATAACTGCATCACTTATTTTTTCACCAATATGGTCTTCAGCATCTTTTTTAAGTTTCTGTAATATCATAGCTGAAATTTCCTGGGGACTGTAAGCTTTTCCCTGAATTTCTATTTTAATATCAGTATGTTCCCCGGGAATTATTTTAAAAGGTAAGATTTTTTTTGCTTTTTTCACTAGTTCATCATTATATCTTCTACCAATAAGTCTTTTAACCGAAAATATTGTATTTTCAGGGTTGGTAACTGCTTGTCTCTTGGCTAACAAACCCACTAACCTTTCACCTTTTTTTGTAAATGCAACCATAGAAGGTGTCGTTCTACCACCTTCTGCATTTTCGATGATAACCGGTTTCCCTCCTTCTATAACTGCAACTGCAGAATTAGTAGTTCCCAAATCGATTCCTATTATTTTTCCCATAATATTATCTCTCCTTTTTTTAAATATTTTTAAATTTAAATTATTTTTTATCAGTGTCTTTTTGCTCTTTAGTTGAAACCGCAACTTTTACCATTGCCGGTCTTAATACTTTTGACTTTATATAATAGCCCTTTTGGAATTCTTCTGTAATCGTATCTTCAGAATATTTATCTGTGTTTATTCTCATTACTGCTTCATGTTTATAAGGATCAAATCTATGACCAATTGATTGCATTGGTTTAACCCCTTCTTTGGTTAAAATATTATGAAATTCTTTTAGGGTGTTATTAATTCCTTCTTTTATAGCATTAATATCTTTTTCATTTTCAGCAGAAAACAAAGCCCTTTCTAAGTTATCTAATACAGATAATAAATTATTTATAAGCTCTTCGTTAGCAAATTCAATAAATTCCTTCTGTTTTTTCTCCTGCCGTTTTTTGTAATTATCAAAATCAGCTTGTAATCTTTCCAAAAGCTTCAGATATTCTTTGGATAAATTATCTTTTTCTTGAACCAATTTCTTGGTTTCTGACAATTCCTCTTCTATATTTTTTGATGCTTCATCTTTTTCTATTATTTTTCGGATTATTTCTTCTTTATTCATTAATTTATATTTTTTACTTTCTGTTAATTTTGCTTTTCCCTGCAATTCCTTTTCATCTTTTTTGTTAAACATTATTAATCCTCCAAAAGTAAGCATTATGAAAAAATCTTAAAATTCGGATAATATCTCACTTAATTTATCCGAGATGTATTCAGTAATAGAAATCATTCTGGGATAATCCATTCTGGTTGGTCCTAAAATACCTATAGCCCCAGCAGATTTACCTTTTATACTGTATTCACTAGTTACCAGACTGCAATTTTGTATTTCTTTCAGTTTACCTTCTTTACCGATAATTATAATCGTCTTTCCAAAGCCTAAATACCCTCTTATAGTAGTGGCTAATACGTTTTCTTCTTCGATAAGTGATAAGATGTAATTCAATTTATCGGTTTCTTTAAATTCAGGATGTTTCATTAAGTTTATTCTGCCATCTAAGTATACTTTATTTTCAGAATAACTAATATCGAAACATTCTTCTAGAAACTTATAAATATAACTGAACTTTTCCTGAAGAGATATTACTTTTTCCAATTCATCTAATAAAATATTATTTAAATTAGTGATATCTATATCTTTTTCTGCTAATTTACTATTTATAAAATTAGATAGATAGTTTAGTCTATCTTTATTGATTTCTCCGGAAACGTTAATTATTTTTTGGCAGACTAATCCCGCATCGGTAACTATAACTGTCAAAATACGATTATTCCCTAGCGATACAAACTGAATATTTTTCACTATATTATTATAAATAATCGGTGACAATACCACCCCTATATTATCCGTTAATTTAGATAACAATTGGGAAGTTATCTTCATCGCTTTTTCAAACTCTTTGCTTTTTTTATAGATCTGGATAATTTCTCTCTTTTCTTTTTCCTGCAAATAGTTTTTTATCATCAAATTATCTACATAAAATCTATAGCCTTTATCGGTTGGAATTCTCCCCGATGAGGTGTGTGGCTGCCATAAGTAATCATTTTTTTCTAATAGATACATTTCGTGCCTTATGGTGGCGGTACTCGAGTTTAAATGATATTTTTGAGCAATAATAGCCGAACTCACCGGTTCCG
This sequence comes from Atribacterota bacterium, assembly GCA_038203565.1. Lineage (GTDB taxonomy): Bacteria > Atribacterota > Phoenicimicrobiia > Phoenicimicrobiales > Phoenicimicrobiaceae > Sediminicultor. Next base: position 6,444 of record JBBRDV010000001.1, on the reverse strand, counting down.
CAGTAGTAAAATATCTATGTACTACGGCAGCTAATATAGTTTTCATTCTTTCGTTTAATTCCATTATACACCCCTATTAGCACTCTCATATGGAGAGTGCTAACTACCTTAAATAAGATATCACCATAGAATAAATTTGTCAAGATGTTTTGAAAAATCAATCAACAAATTCCCTAAAAACAATATTAGCCAGAAAAATACCCTTATTGGTTAATTTTATTTTACAATCGTCTTTTTTTAACAGTCCTAAATTGACTAATTTATTAATCTGTTTAGAAAAAATATCATTAAGGTTAATCCTAAATCTTGTCTTGTATTTTTTATAACTTACACCATCTTTGGTCCTCAAACCTAAAATGATGGTTTCTATCATTCTTTTTCTTAAGGATAATTTTTCTCCATGTTCTATAGGTAATTTATCATTTATTACTTCTTTGATATATTTTTCCGGATCTTTAAAATTCATATATCGATACCCTCTTATAAAAGAATATGCTCCTGCGCCTATACCTAAATATGGTTGATTTTGCCAATAAATTTGGTTATGCAGCGATCTCTTATGAGGACGTGCAAAATTCGCTATCTCGTAGTGCTCAAAATTATTTTTTTTGAGAAAATTTATTGCCCGGTGATACATATCAAATTCTTCATCTTCCGAGGGAAGCTTTAAGGTATTTCTTTTGTATTTTTCATAATATTCTGTCCCTGGTTTTATGGTCAGATTATACAGGGATAAGTGATCTGGCTTCAAGGAAACAGCCTTTTTCAGTGTAGCTTGAAAATCTTCTGTAGTTTGACCAGGCAAAGCAAACATGATATCTATATTAATATTACTAAATCCTATTTTTCGAGCTAAAAAATACGAATCGATAATATCTTGTGTATTATGTAGTCTACCTAATTTTTTTAAAAATAAATCATCGAAACTCTGGGCTCCTAAACTTAATCTGTTTATTCCCGATTCAATTAGTAACTTTATTTTTTCACCATCTAATGTCCTCGGATTTGCTTCTATGGTTATCTCTGCATTTTTATCAATAGTAAATTTATCTTTACAAAATTCTAATATATTATAAATTTGAACTCCCGATAAAATAGTGGGAGTACCGCCGCCCAAATAAATAGTCTTTATATCGCTTTTTTTTAATTTTTGAGAATAAGCGGTTATCTCCTGATATAAAGCGGAAATGTAGGGAGAAATTTGATTATCTTCTTTCAATTGGTAAGAATTAAAGTCACAGTAAGGACATTTTGATATACAATAAGGAAAATGTAGATAAAGTCCTAGTTCCATTAGTCATCCCCTAATCAATTTTTAATATTCCTAAAAATGCTTCTTGTGGAATTTCCACCTTTCCTATCTTTTTCATTCTCTTTTTCCCGGCTTTTTGTTTTTCTAACAACTTTCTTTTACGGGTGATGTCTCCTCCGTAACATTTAGCAGTTACATCTTTCTTTAGTGCTTTGATAGTTTCTCGAGCAATAATCTTTCCCTCAATTGTCGCTTGTAGTGGAACTTCATACATCTGACGAGGTATAATTCCTTTTAATTTTTCCACTATTTTTCTTGCCCGTGTATATGCCTTATCTTTATGTATAATAAAAGATAGAGCATCCACTAACTGATGATTAACCAGTATATCGACTTTGGCTAATTCGGAGGACTGATATTCTATAAGTTCGTAATCAAGGGAGGCATATCCACTGCTTATCGATTTCAATTTATCATAGAAATCTATAATGATTTCATTTAAGGGCAGATGATAATCTAATCTTAAAATTTCTTCGTCGATATATTCCATATTTTTAAAACTTCCTCTTCTTTCCTGAACTAAATCCATAATTCCGCCAATACACTTACTGGGAGTTATAATATTTACTTTTACATATGGTTCTTCAATTTTTTCAATTTCATTTTTTGGAGGGAAAGAGACAGGGTTACTTATTTTTAATATTTCCCCATTTTTTTTAGTTACCTGGTACATTACGCTCGGGGTAGTGGCGATTAAATTTATGTCGTATTCCCTTTCTAATCTTTCCTGAATAATTTCCATATGCAGTAACCCTAAAAATCCACATCTGAAACCAAATCCCAAAGCTTCTGAGGTTTCGGCTTCACTAAAAAGAGAGGAATCGTTTAATTTAAGCTTATCCAATGCAGTCTTAAGGTTTTCATATTCCTTATTATCAATCGGATAGATACTGCAAAAAACCAAAGGAGTAACCTTTTTATATCCGGGAAGGCTCTCTCGGGAAGGGTTGGAAGCATCGATAATAGTATCACCTACATGAGTATCTTTAATATTTTTAAACCCGGCTATTATGTATCCCACTTCCCCGGCAGTAAGTTTTTTTATGGGCTGCATTTTAGGACGAAAAATACCTATTTCCATCACTTCATATTTTATGTTATTAGACATAGTTTGAATAATCATACCTGGCGTTATTACACCATCTACCACCCTAACATAGACAATTGTTCCTTTATACGAATTATAAACCGAGTCAAATATAAGTGCTCTTAGGGGCAGATTCAAACTCCCTTTTGGTGATGGAATTTTATTGACTATTGCTTCTAAAATATCAGAAGTTCCGATTCCTTCTTTGGCACTTGCTAAAATTATTTCCTCATCTTTTATTTCTGAAATATTTTGTAATTCCTTAGCAACTCTATCTGGATTTGCTGTAGCAAGATCAATTTTATTAATTATCGGAATAATTTTCAAATTACTTTTTAGTGCTAAATTAATATTTGCTATGGTTTGTGCTTGGACACCTTGAGATGCATCGACGATCAACAAAGCACCCTCACATGCCGCAAGACTACGAGATACTTCATATGAAAAATCAACATGTCCGGGGGTATCAATTAAATTTAAAATGTATTCCTTCCCATCTTTGGAGTGATAATATAATCTTACTGCTTTTGATTTAATAGTTATTCCCTTTTCTCTTTCTAAATCCATATCGTCCAATATCTGATCTTTTTTTTCTCTCTCCGAAATTGTTCCGGTAAATTCCAGTAACCGATCAGCTATGGTTGATTTTCCGTGATCAATATGGGCGATTATAGAAAAATTCCTGATATTTTCAATGTTGCAATGATAATCTTCTAACATTATTTATTCTTTACTCCTTAAGATTGCTTTTATGCTTTGTTTTAAATTTCTAACTTCTTTCACACCAAGTATATAACTAATAATAAAATATACCAAACCTCCGCTAAAAATAGAGGCAATTACTTGAATAATCTGATTATATTTATCACTTAAGTCCAATACGCTGCCAAAATAATTTCCAACCAAAACACAGACTATTCCTAAACATATTGAAGATATAATAATTTTTATCAAAAATGATGTTTGAGATTTTAATTCAAGATTCCCGATTTTATCCTGTAAAACTTTTAATAATATAATCAGATTTATTATAGCTGCTACTGATGTAGCTAACGCTAAACCGGAATGAGCCAAATATCTAACTAAAATTAAATCTAAAGCAATATTTATAAGTACTATATAGATTCCGATCTTTACCGGAGTTTTGGCATCCTTCAAAGCATAAAAAGACATGGTTATCAATCGAACACAAGCATAGGCAAACAGACCTATAGAATAATAAAATAAGGCACTTGCAGTCATATTGGTTGCAACTCTGCTAAATATACCGTGTTCGTATATTAAACGAATCATTGAATCCTTTAATACTATTAATCCCACAGCTGATGGAACGATGAAAAATAATAATATTCTTAGACTAAATAATAATGACTTTTTAAATTCAGTAATATTATTTTTTGCCGTCTGTTTAGCAAGTATAGGAAAGATAGCAATAGAAATAGCAATTCCAAATACCCCCAAGGGAAATTGTACCAATCTATTGGAATAATATAAAGCCGAAATACTTCCATCAATCAAAGTAGAAGCAATTGTCCTATCCACTACGACATTAATCTCAGTAATAGCCAGGCCTATCATGGCAGGTATTAATAGTTTTAATAATTTTTTTGTTCCCGGATCATTAAAATCCACTACGAAACTATATTTTATTTTTTTTCTTATCAATACCGGGGTTTGTATTAATACTTGACCAAGCCCTCCCAAAATTACTCCCCAGGCTATGCTAAATATTCCGTACTTAAAACTTAAAGCAAAAGCAAAAACAATAACAGAAATATTTAACATAGCCGGCGATAAAGCAGGTACTAAAAAATGAGTATAAGAATTCAATATACCCATAAATAAAGCAGCAACTGCCACAAATCCTATATAAGGGAACATAATTCTGGTAAGGTTTACAGCTAATTGATATTTATATATATTACTTTTAAAACCAATAGCGATTATATCAATTAACAAAGGAGCTCCCCAAATGCCTAAAACTACTACAACTATTAAGATTATAATTAAAATATTTAAAACATTACTGGCAAAATACTCTGCATTTTTCCTATCATGATTGGTTAAATAATCTGCAAAAATAGGTATGAAGGCTGAATTTAAAGCACCCTCTCCCAAAAAACTCCTCAATAAATTAGGAATCATGAAGGCGATAAAAAAAGCATCGGTTTCAACCCCTGCTCCGAATCTATTTGAAATGACTATTTCTCTGCCCAAACCTAATATCCTGCAAAATATAGTGGCAATGATTACTATTCCTGCATATTTAACAATTTTATGTTTTGTTTCCATTAATCTCCTTGATTTTAAATTAAAATAATGTTAAAATTACCAAGTAAAATTAATATTATCGAAAGGAATGATTATGCCCAAAATAAAATCAGCAATAAAAAGAGTTAAAACCTCTGAAAAAAGTCACTTAAGAAATATATCTTGTAAATCAAAAATAAAAAGCAGCATTAAAAAGTTTAATCTTGCCTTATCAGAAAACAATCAAGAAGAATCGCTTAAATATTTTAAAGATACTGTTTCAATTTTAGACAAATCTGTTAACAAAGGCATCTTGCCTAAAAATACTGCTTCTCGTCAAAAATCAAACTTAACCAAAAAACTAAATACTTTTATAAAACTAGAACAAATCAAGGAGTCTGCGCCTGCTGCCCCCAAAGAAGTATTAGAGGCTCAAGTTGAACCAGTTACTAAGAAACCAGTAATTTCTAATAAAAAAACAGAAACTAAAAAAAACGTTAAAGCTAAAGAAAAACCAGTAGTTAAAAAAGCAACAAAAGCTGCTAAAAAAATTGAAACTAAAAAAGTAAAATAATAATTAATAATTTAAAACTTTTATATATGATATATTGTCTTTAATGTAAGGGTCGGATTTATCCGACCCGAAACGGGTTTGATGAATCGAACCCCTACAGTACAATATTTAATACGGGCAGACACAAGGTCTGCCCCTACTAATTCTTAACGATATACTATTATTTCTGATTAATAATATTCATAACCAATTCTTCTAAAATAATCTTGGGTTCTTTCTGGCTATCTTTTAACTCTAAGTCTGCAATATTTAATAATTCATAAGATTTATCCATTTCCTTAAAAGTATATTTTTTAGACTGTTTTATCATTTTTTCCACAACAAAGTAAGGAAGTTTTAATTTCTTCTCTACTTCTTTAAAATTAAATCCGTTTGCCAGTAATAATTTTGTTTGAAATATAAGTTTTATTTGCCTGTATATCATAGCAAATATGGATAAATGATGAAGGTTGCCTTGATTTAACTTTACCAAACCATCTATTGCATTTATTATATCTTTATCTCCAATAGAATCTAATACTTTAAATATATTAACTGCCTCTGAACCACCCATCGTTATCATAACATCTTCTTTTTCAATTATTTGTTGGTCTTTCGTATAAATATCTATTTTTTCTATTTCATTAAAAAGACGGCCTAAATCAGAATCAACTATAGATTGTAGATAAAATAGAGCTTCCTGAGTAATTTTTTTATTACTCTGACTGAATTTAGATTTTATCCATAAGGATAATTTCGCTTTATCTGTTATGCTAAAATTGGCTACTATCCCTATCCTTTTAATTGCTGTAATTAGTTCTTTGTTTGGGCTGCTCTCTTTGTAAATAATTATTAGAGTTGAAAAATTGCTTTTTAAACTTAGCCGTTTAAAATAATTTATTAATTTTGTCTCTTCATTTTTGTTAATTTTTTCTGCTTCTTTTATTATTGCCAATTTATATTTTGACATCAGAGGTATTGTTTCTAAATCATTTATTACCTCATTTATAGATAATTTTTCACCATAAAAAACATTATAATTGAACTCACTATAAGCAGAGTCAACTAATCTGTTTCTAAGTTTTTTTGAAATGTCTTCTTTTAAATAATCTTCTTTTCCGTAAAACAGATAAACAGGGTATATTTTATCTTGTTTTGTAAGATTTAACATATCTTCGTAATTCATATATCTTCCTTGGTTTATTTTAATTGTTTTCCCTCAACGTTCTTATCCAATATTCC